>DAIDJI010000105.1 GCA_027451455.1 Planctomycetales bacterium
GGCGATGTGGGGTGGGCGGCTGTCGGCGACGCAGCGATCTCGATGGATCCGCTGTCGTCGCAGGGCATACTTACGGCCTTGTTCACCGGGCTTCGGGCCGGAGAGGCGGTCGACCGCGCCCTGGGCGGTGACTCGGCCGCGATAGGTGAATACGGTCGCCGAGTGGGAGAGATCGACCGCGCCTACCGCCGCCATCGCGATGCGTGTTACGCGCTCGAGGCTCGGTGGCCGGACCGTCCCTTCTGGCGCCGACGCCTGCCCGCGACACCGGGACGGTAGAGCCTGCCAATTTGCGTTCCCTGCGACCGAGCTCGATTAAGAGGCACTGCGGGCGGGTCTCCCGACGAACAACGTCGTCATCGACCTACTTACCCGACAGGAGAGCACTCGGCCGACGCCGTAGGAGGCCGATCGGACGGCGTCACGCCTTGATCTCCGCGGCTCCCTGGGTGCTCCCCAGCGGCCGTATTTCCTCCAGCCGCTTCGGGCGCAGCTCCTGGACTCGCCGCAAGTCATCCACCGACCGATAGGGCCGCCCGTCGATGGTCCGGTGGGCAATCACCGGCCCGATGCCCGGAAGGCTTTCCAGGTCCACCTCCGACACCAACTTGACGTTCGCCCGGCGATCGGCCGGCCTCATGGCGGCGGCTCGCCCCGGGGCCCTGCCGCCCCGGGGCCAGCGCGCACTATAGTACGTCCGGTAAGGACTTCCATCAGGAACTTGTCGGGCCAGCCGCAGGTCCGTCGCTTCATGGCGATGCTCCCCTTTCCCGGATGCTGCTTCAGTAGCGAGAGGGTCAGCCGATTCAGCCACGCGAAGTTCTCTCTCAGCGCCCGCTCGCGGATTCGCGACTCGCCCTCGCGGAAGGTCACATCGAGCGTGCAAAGGCACCCATTCTCGATGCCCCAGTGCGAACGTACGGCATGAGCGATTCGCTTCACGTCCACGGCCAGGCTGCTGATATAGTATCGGACCTCGATGCTCTCCTTCCCGTCGCCGGTGCAGCACGACGTCACCAGGCCCACCGACTTCAGCCCTTTCCACTGCGACTTCCCCGGCAGGTCCTCGGGGTCCAGCAACTGGAGGTAGGTCCGCTGCTCCACCCGGCCGTGGCCCCCTCTTCGGTCACCAGCTCGCTCGCCTCGGCGGCCCCGTCGAGGTGCTCATCGAAACAGGCGATCACCGCCTCGTGCGTCGTCCCCTGATTGCCCTTCAGCGCCAACACGTAGTCGGCCCCGCCGCGGATGACCTCATCGGCGATCGCCTTCTGAGTCCCCATGGCGTCGATCGTGATGATGGCCCCCTTGGCGTCGATCAGCCGCAGCAATTCGGGGATCGCCGTGATCTCGTTGGACTTCTCGGCGCAGGCGACCTGCCCGAGCGTCAGGCCGAAGTCGCTGGCCCAGGCGGTCACCGAGTGCAGCGCACCGAGGCCGTTCTTGCGGTCATGGCTGCGGCGGTTCGTCTTGCTGTCGATGGCCAGGACGGGCTGATCGATGCCGGTTTCCTCGGCGGCCGCGGTGCGGAGCGACCCGAGCCGCGCGGCGAAGCACTCCTGGAAGGCCGCCGGCTTCAGCGCCATGAGGACGCGGCGGAAGACGTCCTTGCCGGGGACGCCAGCGGTCAGGCCCGGCGCGGTGACCAGGAGGTCTTGCTTGATCCTGGCCCATTGGGCGATGGCGGTCGGGCCGGCGGCGCCGGCGAGGACGGCCAGGACGGCGATGACGATGGTGGGAGTGGGTGCGGGCGGTTCATGAAGGAACGGCGGTCCTGCAGATGCTGGAAATGCGCCACGAACTCGTCGAGCGATATGCCCCGGGGACTCGCCATCGTCGGGCCTTTACGCGTAACCTGGTGTCGAATCACCCGGGGGCATTGTAGAGATCAACCGATCGTGGTGCAGCCGTTGCAATTTGCCAGGACTGTCCAGAGTGGGCACCGTCACTGGGTTCTTGATTGACCGCGAAAATGCCGGTATCCTCCTCTCAGTAACCTGTTCATCATTGGAAATCCCCTAGCGGCGAACACCGGGAGGCCAATCGCGATGGAAGTAGAGATCTTTGTTCCCTGCAAGGCGGCAATCAAGAACCCGAACGGGACGTTGACGATTCGCCAGGCGTACCGCTTCGTGCTGGCGCACGATTTCCCGGTGACACTCGACAGAATCGCCATCGCGGTTCAAATCCGCTTCGAGAAAGATCGCCGTGTCCAACCATACACGATCATTTTTTGCGATTCCACGGGTCGATGCCGCTCGGCGACCATTCCTTCCGCCCTGGAAGTCGAGTCTGATCCGGACCCTGATGGACAGTATATTTGGGCTAGGGATGTACATAAGCAATCGTCACTGAAATTTGATCAACCCGGTGAATACCGCTTCCAACTGATGGTCGGTAAGAAGATAGCGGCTACGTACGTGGTGGTAGCAGCACTTCATTCGCCATTGAAGCTGATGACGCCGTGACCGGCGGTGGTCGCCCGAGACGATGACCTGCTGTCGCTGAGTCGACTGAGCAGGTCCGCAGAGGTTTTTTCACGGTCCGACGGTTGCGGGTGCCTCTCTCCGGCGGCACGCCAGGGACCGTATCAAGCTGAACACCTGGCAGCGCCGCCGACCGCGGCGCCTGTTGAGGGCGGCCCGAGATGCCCGGACCTCCCGCCGTACTTTGGCGCACTTCGAAGTCGATCGGGGCCGGTCGGTCCGTGATGTCGCCACCTCCCTCGGCGTCGAGCCCCGAACCATCTACTTGGATTGAGGCGTACCTCCGGGACCAAGACCCGACCTCGCTCGCCGACACCGGCCGTTCGGGTCGGCCCAGCTTCTGGTCCGAGGGGCTCGAGCGTCGACTCCCGGCGGCCATGGCCCTGTCGCGGCAGCAACTCGACTACTCTTCGGTGGAATGGCCGGCCCCCTTGCTCCGGGAGTATCCGGGCGATCAGGACGGCGTTTCCCCCTTCGACGACACGATCCGCCGGGGGCTCCGACTCCTCGGCTACGTCTGGAAGCGACCCCAGTACCTCCTCGAGCCCGGCGCCGAGTTGGAGCAAAGTACGACGGATCCACCGCAGGATCCGACGGCTGCCGCCCCGGACCGTCCTCCTCCCCGAGGACGGGACCGACCTGTTGGTCTTTCCGCGGTTGCGGGCCGGCTCGGCGCCGAGGGGTGAGTCGATGGAGGACCCCATCTCGGGCCGGAATGCCCGCCGGGTGATACTGGGGTCCCCTCGCACTCTTGATGATCCAAGAGCGTAGATGGGTTGTCGCACTTCCGAGTTGGTTGACTGGTCCCATCTCTCCTGGAGACACTCGTTGCTCCTGTCGGAGCTCCCGCTTGCCCCGATC
Source organism: Planctomycetales bacterium (assembly GCA_027451455.1). Classification (GTDB taxonomy): domain Bacteria; phylum Planctomycetota; class Planctomycetia; order Isosphaerales; family Isosphaeraceae; genus JAKAUH01. Next base: position 3,345 of record DAIDJI010000105.1, read on the forward strand.
GGCAACCGTCTGCTCCGTACCGACTTTGACGACGACAGTCTGAGTCTCGGTATCGCGACGACGACAGCTAACGCATCCTGACCCGTCTGCGGCCACGAGACTTGGCGGATGCATAGCCGTTACGACCGCCATCTCGTCGAGGAACCGATCTTCGGTCATCCTGACTGCCTCCTGATGACTATCCGGGAATTCTTCTGCTCAGGGTTGGGGTGCCCTCGCCGCATCTTCACCGAGCCGCCCGGTGGCATCGCCGCCAAACATGCTCGCACGAACAGTCGCCTGGCCCGAACTCGTCTCGCCATCGCCTCGGCCTTGGGTGTTGAAGCCGGAGTGAGACTGGCGGGAAAGTCCGCCGGGCCGACCAGTCCGGATGCGCTGTTGCGCCGCGCCAAGCGGGCTGTCGCCCTATCCGCCGGCATCCCGAGATTCGCCCAATGACTGGGCCTGGTGCGAAGGACAGCGCTACGGCACCATCGTCGTCGACCTCGAGACTGACGTGCCATCGGCCTCTTGCCGGACCACGACGCTGCGACCGTCAGGACGTGGCTCGAGGCTCATCCCGGCATCGATCTGGTCAGTGTCAGCCGCGATCGTTCGTCGACCTACTGACAGGCTGCCTTCGAGGCTCCATCCCAGGCCCAGCAGTTCGCCGATCGATGGCACCTGTTGAAGAAAGTGCGCGAGGCCATCGAACGGGTGTTTGAGCGCCATCTGCCCGTCGTCACGGAGTCCCTCAAGCCCGCCGATCCCGCTCCGGCGACGACGGCTGTACCTCGGCTCGGCAGAATACAGACTGTGGCCCACAAGCGGAACATCAAGACGGGCGTCCAGTTCCAGGGCGGAATTCGGGGGCCGATGACCGCGCGGCGGTACGACGGGAATCCCCCGAGGCGAGTAAGTCGCGTTTCCCGTTGCCGAGGCGGCGAGGTGAGCCGGCGGGCGGCTCATCTGAGCCAGCACGAGGCGTAAGCGATGTGAAGGAAGTCACCGGTCGAGAAGAGCCGCTGATGGACGACGCGATTGCGGGCCTGCCGGCAGAGCTCGAGCATCTTCGACCGGTTCGTGGCACCGGAACGGGGGGATCGCTGTGACACGAAGCCCGCCAGGTCCCCGAAGTCGGCGCGATCAATGAGAGTCTCTCCGTCCCCTACGTTGAGTTCCTCGAGTCGGCTTCGCATGAGCCGGTTGCGCCGGTCGCGCGGCGGCTGGGTCTCGAGGTAACCGCGAAACTCCAGCGACCCGGCCTGAAGGGCTGCGATTCGAAGGGATTCCTCGACCGACGTCGCCCACGCGGCCAGCCAGCGAGCCAGCGGGACATTCGTCAACCGCCGACGACGGAGCGAATCTCTGGCATCCCCGTCGCCCAGCGACTTGATCCAGAGGCGGGCCCGGAGCGGCGTGACATCGAAATGATCGTCCTGCCATGCAACGGCACCGGCCTGCCAGAGCTTGTCCTCGACTTCTCGCGCCGGTTCGAACGCGAGCCAAGACGGCAGGGACAAATCGAGAGATGACTGGGATTGGACCGCGAATGCGTCCAGCTCCAATCCGACCCACCGATCGAATTCGCTGTCGCGCAGGGAAAGGGTCTGCCGCATACAGAGCCGCTCCCAGAGTTCGTCGGCCAGGTGGGGCGTCGCGCCGGCCTCCCAGATGACGATCAGGGCGATCATGGAGCGGGTCCAGGATTCAGGCTCGCGCTCGGGGGACGGCGCGATGCGGTCCAGGTTGCCCACCAGGTCGGGCAGGCCGAACCGGACGACGTTGCCACCCCATCCGGGGGGAGTGGTGCGTCGGAGCAGCATCGGCCGAGCGAACTCATATCCGAGGTCGCGCTGCGCGCGGACGAGATCCAGGAGGGACGAAGAGCAAGTGTCGTCTGCTTCAGGGACGATGAGGGGTACCGCATCCACCTGCGGCATCTCGCGCCGGCATTCGACCAGGAAACGACGGGCCCACTCGGCGGGGCGACCCTCGCGGTAGGGCTCTCCGATCCCATAGGACTCGCAGAGCGTCCGGGTCGCCTCTTCGAAAGAGCCTCCGCTCGCCAGGCAGGGAGCATGACCGTCGCGAGCTGTCCAGTCGACCGCCAGATTCGCCCAGTCCGAGAGCGGCCCTGCGACCTCGGGCAGCAGCAGGCACGAGGCTCCCGATCGGCCCGCCGCAGCCCGCACCTCATCGGCCCACGGGTATCGGAGGCTGAAGGCTTCCCCCACGCCCTCCGCGAGCCATCGCCAGGGATAGACGAGTTCGCTCATGGCGCGGCGAATCCGGGATGGCGGATCAGATCGCCGGGGATCGAGTCGTGGGGGATGACGACTTCTGCGTTCGCCCCGACTCGCAGGAGCCCGAGCCAGGTGGCCGTATCGAGCAGGCGGCCCGTCGCCTCATCCCCCTGCTTCGCCAGATAGGGGCTGATACCCAGCATATCCACGCGCGAGAGGGAGATGTCCCAGTCGCGTGTCTCCTCGAACATCCGATGGAGTCCCATCCGGAATCCGGCGGGCAGGCCGGCCGCCAGGAGTCCGCTTGCGCGCTCGGCCCGCACCGATTTTTCTGATAGGGACTTGCGAAATTCCTGGGCGTGCGAGAGGCGCAGGGGGTCGGGGAAGTGCCTGTACGTTAGCATCAACCATTGCCGGAATTGCTCGAGTACGGGCAGGAGGCCGCCGGTCACGTGCAGAATGGGTGCTCGCTCCGATTCCGGAACGACGGCCCCCGAAGGGGCGCCGTCTCCTCCCAGCGGCCGGGCGGTCCACGGCTCGAGCTCGCTGGAGCCCAGCGGGCCCAGGCTGAAAGGGCCGTCGATGCGGACGGCCGTCTCGAGGTCCCCGGCGAGGTCCCACGCGAGGCGCGGCCCGCCTACCCATCTCAGCGGGATGCCGGACGATTCGGCCCGGGAGATCGCATCCTTGAATAGCTCCCAGCGAGCCGAGTCCTGAGGATCCGAGACGATCACCAATCGGGCCGCCCCTGGAGCCAGCGATTCCTCGAGTTGCGTCGCGAATTCCGGACCATCGGGACTCAACCGCACGGGTTTGTAGCCGTCGGAGAAGTGGGCTGCCAGCATCTCCGCGAGGTAATTCCGACCAGAGCCAAGGAGCCCGACGATGACCCCGGGTCGCGGGTTGTTCTGCCTCAGCGATCGCAGGTAGCTGTCGGGGAGGGTCCAGACGTATCGTGGTTCAGCCTGTCCCGCCGGATCGCGGATGATCCTCGTCCAGTCGTCGACGGCCTGGCGGAGCTGGGAAGCGAACCCATTCTTGGTCCGGAGCACGTTCACATAATGCCGTGCCTTGAAATTGTAGGCCCGGCCATCCTTGTCGGAGATGTCTTCGAGCAAGCCTAACTGTGCCAGCAGGTCCAGCGAATCCAGGACGAGGGTGGGCGTCAACTCCTCCATCGGGTCGCTTCCCCGAGGACGCACCTGCTCGAGAGCCTCCTCGAACCGGAACCCATCGAATCCGAGCACCGAACCGGCACCGAGACCGCCAGGTGAAACGAGGGCGAGGAAGACAAGTTTCAGAGGATAGGCTTGCGCGATGTCGAGGTTGAGCCCTAGGGTCTGCTCGAGGAGCTCCCGATAATTCTGATCGCCCGCCCCCCGCTGGTCGTTCGCGACCGCCTGGACGTCTTCGAATGCAACAGAGACATCGTCGAGGGGCCAGTCACCCTTCTCCCCGCGGATCCGCTCGGCGAGCTTCCGGCAGAAGGCCTGGATCAGGCTGGCGTGCCCACTGGTATGGTCGAGGATCCTGTCGGCCATGTCATCGCCGACGAGCATGCCCAGGGCCGTCAGCGGCTGGACGACCAGGTCACGGGCCGCCGGCTCGTCGAGCGGGGCCAATCTTAGCGGCTGCTCTCCCCAGTTGCCGAAGGCCGAGTGACCCAGCCCGGGGTCGCGGAAGATCCGTCCGATCTGGTCATACCCGGCGAAGATGAACCGCAGCCGCCCGGGATAGCTGCTCGTCTGGAGATCGCGCAGGTACCAGGATATCGCAGACCTCTGCTCCCGCCCGCCGCTGGTCTCCTCCAACTCGGCCCGCACGAAATTGTCCGCCTCGTCCAGGAGCACATACAATTGCCGGACGCGGATCCGACCGAGCCGATGCATGGCCTGGTCGAGGAAGGAGTTGAACCGCTCCTTCGCTAGCAGCATCGCCTCGGACGGATCGTCGTGGATCGTCCCGACACCGGCCCCGTCGGCCGGGCGATCCTCCTCGAGATTCTCTCGCCGGAGCAGCTTACCCAGCTCCTTCTCGATCTTCACCAGCACCGCCCAGGATCGACCGATCGCGATGTCCGAGCAGCCGACCATGATCGCCCGCTGGTCCGTATCCGGCCGGCATTCGCCCCGAAGCCGGTGCAGGAGCGAAGACTTGCCCATCTTCCGACCGCTGAAGACCACGGTCGTCCCACTCTTGAGGCGCGCCAGCTCATCGCGCCTGCCGAAGAACATGCGAGACCGGACCGCGTCGGAATTCTGGTATGTCTGGCTCAGGGCATCGGGAAACCGCGGCAACGCCAGCTCGAGGAGAGCGCGAAAACGATCGTCGGCGCGGACGGGGACCATTCGCAGCAGATCGAGGTCGTCCAGGTAGGCGATGCGCCCGGACCAGTTGGGCTTCTCCAGCGGCACCTGCCGGCGGAGTTGCTCGTACCTGCGGGCCGAGAGGGTCTCGCCGGGGAGGAGGACCAGGATGAGGCCATCGTCGCGGAACCGACGCTCGTCGGGTTGGCTGGCGGCGGTCAGGGTCCCGAACAACTCGTCGAGGGCCTGCCGTGCGTGCTGCAGGATAATCTGGGGACGGCCGCGATCGGCATCTGCGACCGCGAGTCGAACGATCGCCAGAATTCGGGGCCGGCCATCGCCGTCCTCGTAGAAAGGCGCGCCGTCCCACGGCTCGACTGCCAGGAAGGCCCATCTACCCGGCAAGTTGGCTCCCTTCGGCTCGAGATTCGGCGTCTCGAGCCGTTGGAGCCGGCGTCCTCGCTTCGAGGTCCGGCTCTCGCTCAGTCCCAGCCATTCGCGGAAGGCTGCGAAGTAAGAGCCCCATTCGGGCACTCGCCGCGTGGAGTGGCGCTGCAGGAACCCGTTGGGCTGCAGCGCGTCTTCGATCGCCGGGCGATCGGGCAGGTAACCTCGCAAGGAACGGCGGTCGATCTCCGCCTCGCCCTTCCTGGCGATCATGAGTAATTCCTCGAAATGAAAGTTGCCGCGGCCCAGGGGATTGCATCGCTGGGACACGGACAGCCGCCGACTCCTTTCATCGGACGGGCGGCTGAGCATCCGGCCCCGGACAGCGGCCTGCAACGCCGCCAGCTTCCGGAGCGCGATCATCAAGTTATTGCTCGCGAGCTCCCGACGAGCCGCGGCCGCGTACTCCTGGGCCCGCCGATAGGCCTCGTCCCCCATGGAATGCCGGTCTCCATCGAGTTCGGCCGACGCTTGCTCTAGGCGGGCTTGTAGGCGTTCTTTCTGGGCGGCGAGCCCCTCGTCCATCTCCGACAGGCAGGCCTCGATCATGGCCTTCTGGGAGGCAGGCCGGTCGGGATACTCGGCGGTGGCGATTCGGTCGCGCACCTCCCGCACCTTCTTCGCCCACGTCAGGCCTCCCGGGCAACGGACACCTTCCCCATCCCAGAGCGCCGCACGGGCCTCGGCCTGGCCGACCAGCTGCTCGATTCGCCGCTGCCACTCCTGCGTGGCGGCGGCCATAGTCTCCGCGTCCGCGATTTCCCGGAGGGCGAGTAGTTCCCCCCGGTTGCGGTACGCCTGGACCGCGGTCGACAGATCGGCCGGGCCTCGCCTCGCGGAAGCTGTCAGCAACGCCGCAGCTGCATGCCGCGGCGTCCGCCGGCCGTCGGCCAGCGACTCCGGGTGCTCCGGGTCAAGTCTGCCGAATACGTCTTCGTACATTGCGGCGCCGGGGGTCTCGCGCAGGAGACTCGCGAAATAGGCCAGCCGGCCGTCGGCCGCCGTCGTGCCGGGTTCGTTCACGGGGCGAGTCCCTCCATCAAGTGTCCAAGCAGCAGACGCCACGCCGTCCCCCGGGCCCGGTCGCGTACGGCGGACCTCGCGGCCAGGAGACGCACTCGCCGTAGCGCGACGTCGCCGGGCTGCGGGTCAGATCGGCGGAGCGCCTCCGAGGCCTGCCAGACCCGTCGGGCGCTATCGATGTAATCCGCGGCCCTCTGCACCAGCTCCGCGTGCTGATTGCCGCGAAGCTTGACACCGCGCCCCGTCGCCTTCTGCGTGCTCTTCACCCAGGCCGCCGTGACGGCCTCCGGCCTCATCTGCAGCAGCTCTCGGATACCGCGCACAGCCTCGTCGGCGATCGGGCCGGGGCCGATGGGCCCGAGGGAATCGTGAAGCATCCGGATCGCGGGCAATCGGCTGAGGTAGTGATCCTGCTTGTGGATATAGGCTGCGTTCGGGTTGCGATGCAGCAGCCCGCCCTCGTACCGCTTCAGGAATCCCGCGTATGCCTCGCCGTAGCCCGCCGAAGTATCCTGGGTCTCGCGGCGGCGGACCTGCTCCCAAAGGCCGGGCACGCCGATGGCCTCCAGGATCTCCGCCAGCCAGGCCCGAACATCGGGCAGCCCGTTGAAGGCTTCGAGCAGCGCGCTCTTTACGGGCGGGGGGAAGGGATCGCTCCACGCCCCCGACCTGGAGACATGGCACAGGATCGCCAGGAGCGCCAGGCGGGCAGACTCGGGCGACGAATTGCACAGATCGACTGCTCGACCGTCGTCGTAGCACCAATCCGGCCATGGGGTGGTATTCGAGCCGGCGAGGACGTGCCTCGCGGCCAGCAGGACCTCGACGCCGGGATCGCCCTCCTCCCACCCGGCGAAGACACGGCCCAGGACCAGCAGCCCGGCGCCCAGGTAGTCGCCATCCGCGCAACGCCCCAGGATCTCTTCCCGAGTGGCGACGGAAGATTCGAGGGACCGTCCCGTCGTCCCCAGGTCCCCCCCATCGAACCCGGTCGCATTCGGCTGCCCGATCGCTCGCCCCGAAGGCAGGTTCGAGGAGCCGGCCGTCGTATCGTCGATGGACTCGGAGCCGTTGGCGATCGATGGTAAGCCCGAGGGAGCCGATTCGTCGTCAGCATCCCACCCGGCCATCTGCTCCGGTTGCTGCTCTCCGACGTCGGGAGGGGCGGTGATATCGAGGGACTCGGGAGGACCGCAGGGCTGCGCGGTCTTAGCTCCGGCGGAGGAGCATTCGGATCCGGGGCCGGACTTGCCGGGTCCATCGTCGGCCGTCTCGACGTGCACCAGCGGGACGATCGTGTGTCGGAGCAGTTCCTCCAGGCGATTCCCCCCCAGGATGGCCTCGATCGGTAATCCTCTCGAGTCCGGACCTGGATTCAGCCAGGAAGGCCGCTTGCGAGGGAGGGCGACCGACCCGGGTTGAGGGGCCTGACCGGAGCCTGCCGCTGATCCGGTAGGGACCGTCCCTCTCGGAGGCGCGGGCGAAGGGGAGTCAGTCGTAGGCGCCTCGTCCGTCCCGGCGGGCGGAACGTAGTCCTCATACTCCGACAGTCCAGAGTGATCGGGAACATCGCCGGCGCAGTCGGCCGCATATGCCTGCTCGGGGGAACCGGCCTCTCGAGTCCCGGCTTCTCCCTGGTGACCGGCTTCGGCGACGGCGATGAGCCCGCGCATTGCCGCCCGCGTGATTTGCCGGCCGAACGAGTCCTCGCACTCGAAGATAAGGTCACTTCTGTCGATGTCGGGGTGCTCAGCCCCTTCGACGAGGGCGATTAGATGGCAATACGGATGTTGTCCTCGAGCGATCGAGTCGTACTCCGCCGGGGGTACGCGGTGGCCTGACTCGGCAATCCTCACGGCGAGGAGCGAGGCCTCGGCACTTAGGCGGGCGAGGCTGTCGTCGGGCGAACCATCCCGGAGTTCGAGCCTCGCCACTTTTCCGAGCAGGGTAAGGACCCCCGAACGCGC
>DAIDJI010000106.1 GCA_027451455.1 Planctomycetales bacterium
TCGGCTCGAACGTCACCGACTTCCACGTCGGCGAGATCGTCAGCGGTGAGGGGCACGTCGTCTGCGGCCGGTGCCGGAACTGCCTGGCCGGCCGACGGCACCTTTGCAAGGACACCAAGGGGATCGGCGTCAACCGCTCGGGTGCCTTCGCCGAGTACCTCGCCCTGCCAATGACCAACGTCTGGGTCCACGATCCGAGCATCCCCCGCGACGTCCAGGCCATCTTTGACCCGTTCGGCAACGCCGTCCACACCGCCCTCCAGTTCGACGCGCTCGGTGAGGACGTCCTCATCACCGGCGCAGGACCGATCGGGCTGATGGCCGTCAAGGTAGCCCGTCACGCCGGAGCACGCCACGTCGTCATCACCGACGTGAATCCCTACCGACTCGACCTCGCGCGCAAGATGGGCGCTACCCTGGCCGTCGACGTCCGCGAGCGCACCATTGCCGACGTCCAGAAGACGCTCGGCATGAGAGAAGGCTTCGACATCGGCCTGGAGATGTCGGGCAATCCGGACGCCTTCCGCGATATGGTCGCCAACATGTGCCACGGCGGCAAGATCGCGATGCTCGGCATCCCGACCCGGGAGATGGCGATCGACTGGAACGCCGTCGTCTTCAACATGATCACCATCAAGGGCATCTACGGCCGAGAGATGTACGAGACCTGGTACAAGATGACCGTCATGCTCCAGTCTGGCCTCGACATCTCCCCGGTGATCACCCACCGCTATCACTTCCGTGACTTCCAGAAGGGCTTCGACGCGATGAAGTCGGGCGAGTCTGGCAAGGTCATCCTGACCTGGAACGAGGGCTGACAAGAAGGAACCCACCATGTACGGAGCGATCCAGCAGCATCTGGCCAGCCAGCTCGACGAAATCCGAAAGGCCGGGACGTTCAAGGGCGAGCGCGTCCTGAGCACGCCCCAGCGCGCGCACGTCGGCGTCACGGGACGACCCGACGTCCTGAACATGTGCGCGAACAATTACCTCGGCCTCGCCGACCATCCCGAAGTGATCCGTGCCGCGCACGAGGCACTCGACCACTGGGGAAACGGGATGGCCTCGGTCCGGTTCATCTGCGGGACCCAGGAACCGCACAAGGCTCTTGAAAAGGCTCTGACCGAGTTCCTCGGCACGGAAGATACGATCCTCTACTCGTCGTGCTGGGACGCCAACGGCGGCCTCTTTGAGACGATCCTCGGCCCCGAGGACGCCGTGATCTCCGACGAGCTGAATCACGCCTCGATCATCGACGGCATCCGGCTCTGCAAGGCGAAGCGGCTCCGATACAGGAACAACGACATGGCCGACCTGGAGGCGAAACTCCAGGAGGCCCGCGACGCCCGCTTCCGCCTGATCGCCACCGACGGCGTCTTCTCGATGGACGGGATCATCGCCGATCTCAGGTCCATCTGCGACCTCGCCGACCGGTACGATGCGCTGGTGATGGTCGACGACTCGCATGCCGTCGGCTTCATGGGGAAACATGGCCGGCGGACACACGAGTACCGAGACGTAATCGGGCGCATCGACATCCTCACCGGAACGCTCGGAAAGGCCCTCGGCGGATCCAGCGGCGGATATACCAGCGCCCGATCGGAGATCGTGGCGATGCTCCGCCAGCGTTCTCGACCGTACCTGTTCTCAAACTCGGTCGCGCCGGCGATCCTGGGTGCCTCGCTGAAGGCGATCGAGATTTGCCGACGCTCGACCGAGTTGCGCGACCGGCTCGAAGAGAGCACGAGGTTCTTCCGCCGGGCCTTGACGGATCGAAAATTCCAGATCATACCGGGCGAGCATCCGATCGTCCCGATCATGATTGGCGACGCCGCGATGGCGGGTCGGATGGCCGATCGGCTGCTGGAGAAGGGCGTCTACGCGATCGGATTTTCGTACCCGGTGGTGCCGCAGGGCAAGGCGCGGGTCCGGGTACAGATCTCAGCAGCTCACACCCGAGAGGACCTGGAGCTGGCCATCGATGCCTTCACGGCCGTCCGCGACGAGCTAGGTTTGTGAAATCAGCGAGGGCCGGAGAGATCGACCTCCGGCCCTCGCTCGATTTCGAAGTCAGGCGCCGAATTGGCTGCTACCACCAGGCGCGGCGGGCGAGGTATGGCCCGACACCCCCTTGAGCGGCCCGCCGCCGGCGATCCGGCCGCCGCCGGGACTCTTGCGCGAGGGCTTGTAGACGTACGGCGAGTTCGGCTTCGCGTAGGTAGTCCAGAAGACCGGGAACGACCGGATGTACTGGTGTCCGAACGGGTCAAGGATCTTGAAATTGTAGATATTTACGCCGGACGTATTGATGGCCTTGGTCGAGTAGAAGCCACGGGCATCGGTGGAGAGCGCCGCGCTGCCGAAGTTGTAATCGCCCAGCGTCGAGTCGACCAGCACGACGCTCCCCGGCGTCGTGTAGCCGACGATCGTGATGTTCTTCTGGGTGGTCGCCGGACCCGAGTTGATCGATTGCGAGTGCTGGATCAGATCCTGGGGCGCGAGATTGATCAGCGTCCAGCCGCCGCCCGGCTTGCGGTACGGAGGCATGTTCCGCTCGAGCGCCATCGCGTCGTACTGGTTGATGATCCCGTTCTGATTCGAGTCAGCCGCGGCGTAGTAGCCCGGCTGGTTGGTCTTCGCCGGATACGTGTTGACGAACGCCTGCGCGTCGGCCAAATTGACGACACCGTCGCCGTTGACATCGCCGACAAGGGTCGTTTCAACGGTGTAGGCGCCAGTGCTTTTACCGTTGCCCGCGACCTCAATCGTGACGGGCCCGGGATGTTTTGCGAAGAAGAAGGCGACCGTCATGTCGGTCGGCTGCCCAGCCTGAGCTGGGTTATAGGTCCGGCCGTACTGGAGCGGCAGGGCCTTGCCATCCTGCTTGACAGCCACGATCCTCGGCACGATCCCGCTATTGTTCGTGGGCTGGACAAAGACACCGAACTCGGTCGAGGTCTTCCCGACGGTGATGTTCTTCGGCGCGATCGTGGCGGAGGTGGACGACACGGCATGGGGCTGAGTCGTCTGGCCAAGGCTCAGGGCGATGGTATTGGCCGGCGGGTTCAGGCCATAGGTCGGGGCGCCGGCGGCAAGGCTCATTGCGAGCCGAACCTCAAGATTCTCGGGGGCCGGCCGGTATCGTTTCGGCGTTTTGGACGCCATCAGTGACCCTCCCTGATCACGGATGCGGGGGCGGAGCGGATCGGACGCGAATCCGACTGTTATGCCTTGATTCGGCACCCAGCCGGTCCACGCTCGATCCGAGCCTCCCCCGATGTGACAGGCAGGTTACGAATGCGACGGTTCGTCCTTCTTGGGGGCTTCCACCACCTGTTTCGAATCGGTCTGGACCGCCGTTCCATCGGCCATCGTCGAGTCGGGCTGAACGAGGACCTCCGAATCGGCCTGGAGGCCGCTAAGGATCTCGGTCGTCGTTCCGGTGTCGCGGCCGATCTCGACGGTCTGGTGGTACACCTTGCCGCCGCGGACGATCTGCACGGTCCCCTTCCCGGTCGGATCGCGATCGATGATCGAGGACGACGGCACCGTCAGGTTGGTCGTCGCCTTTTCGAGGATGATCTGAGCCCGGCCGAACATGCCGTCGCGAAGGAGATGCTTCGGATTGGGAAGGTCGACCTCCACCCGCATCGTCCGGTCGTTGATGTCCTCGGAGTCCGCGATCCGGCTGACCTTCCCCTTGAACTCGCGACCGTTGAGGGCGTCCACGCGAACGATCGCCGGGTCGCCGAGGTTCACGAAGGCGACGTCGCGATCGGGGACCGGAACGATGGTTCGCATCAGGTCGTCACGCGCGACGGTGAGCATTTGCTCCGTGGCCCCCTGGTCGGCCGACCGGATGAAGGCTCCCTTGTGGACAGCCTCGCCGCGGAAGGTCACGACACCCTTGTAAGGGGAGCGGATGTGGGTGTACTGCTCCAGCGCGGTCTCGCGGGCGAGGTTGGCCTGGCTGACTTCTACCTCGGCCTTCGCGCCGACCAGGTCGGCATTGGCTTGCGCCAGCTCGGCCCGGGCCTCGGCGACCTCGGCCTTGGCGGTCATCTTGCCGGCTTCTGCGGCGTAGACATCCGCGCTGGCCTTCTCGGACTCGTCCTTCGCCTCGTCCTTCAGCCGCTCCTCGACGGCGTTCCGCGCCACGAGTTCGGAGATACGGATGTACTGCTTGTCGCGGTAATCCCGCCAGGCGGTCGCAGCTCGCCACTTGGCCTCGGCTTCCTTCTCAAAGGCGAGCTTGGCGTTGATCTTCTCTTTTGCCGTCGTGACGCGAGCCTCGGCCTGCACGACGCCCGCTTTCGAGCGATCGAGCTGGGCCTCGGCCTGCTTCACCGCCGCCACCAACTCGGGAACGTACAACTCGACGAGCAGGTCCCCCTCCTCGACGCGGCTACCCCGGTCAACCTTCAGCTCCTTGACGTAGCCCGACACCTTGGCGAACAGATCGGCGAAATCGAAGGCGCGGACAGTCCCGGGCTGGTCGGTCGTCTGCTCCATCCCCCCGCGTGCGGGTCGAGTGGTCTGCACCCGAAGCGAACCGCCGCTGGACGATCCGCCCTCGCCATGAGCGGCCGGAGTGGCGTGTCCGGCACCTGTCGCGTGCTCGGCCGCCTTCTCACGATCCTTGCCAACCAGGAGGTAACCTCCGGCCCCGAGGCCCGCGATCGCCAGAAGGACCAGGGGCCACATCCCCATGCCGCGGCCCCGATGGGCGGCCGGAGCCGGACTGCGGACCGTTGCCGGCGTCGTGACCGGCTGAGTCTCGACCACGATGTGATCTGATGCCATAACTGTCTCCCCAATCCCGATCCTAAGGGCCCCGGCCCGCAACAATCGAGCCGTCACTCTCGACCAGGTATTCTCCGCTGCAAATCGGGCCGATCGCAAGACAGTTTGACCCGCGCAACGACGACCCGAACCCGTCACGCGACCCGGCAAAACTCCTCAATTCGCTCAAGGCAGAGCAATAGACCTCAACGACCCAACCATCAGGCGGGCGGCCAGAAAGCTCCGTCTATTCTAGCAACGCCACCGTGGTGCCAACTTCCAGGGGGCTCGACGCCCGGCGCCGTCGATCGGGATCGGCGGGATCGGCGTTTGTCCTTCGGACCAACCCATTCCCGAGATCCTGGCCGGAACCGCCCATCCCGGCTCGCTCTCTTCCGTCTTCATCGCGATCGGAAAGAGCGGGGTCAACCGAAGTGAGATCGCTTGGTCCATTCGCCTGGATTTGCACGTTGTTCGCGAAACCTCGTTGCGATCGACCTCTCGGGCGGGGTGAAGCCGAACGCTCGGAACGGACTGGCAAGTGAACAGGGGGAACAGGAGAATCCCCGCGATGAGCCAGACGAAGGCGTTTCGTCGGATGATCGGCGGCATCGGGCATCCACGTGCTGGATGACTATCTCAATTTCTCTAGGATAGAAGACCACCATCACCGCGTCAATCGAACAAGCGGGGGATTCTTTCCCACCGGAGATTGTTCGCTCGCCTCTCAGACCGGGCAGGAATCGAAACACTTAGAAAAAATCAAGTATGCACTCACAAATGGCTTCATCCAGTGCCAGGGCGGATTCCTCGGCCTAGCGCAGAGAAGCATTACCCAGTCAACGAGTCCCTGCGCCGGACCGCTCCGACTCGGGATCGAGAATGCGTCCGCACGGAGCAGACCCATACGGGGATCCCAAGTCGATACTCGGACCAGGGGCCGGAGAAGTCGATGGTAATGCTGTGGAGTGAATCGAGGGAGGACTGTTGAATGGGAGAGGTCTCAAGGCAGGTCAGTTATGGGAATGCGACGTCCGGTCAAAAAGAGACCAGAGTCGCGGGGATCCCTAGTGATTGAAGGAGGCCTGTTGCGCCACCGGTCCGCCCGAGGCCGTCATCAGTTCGATGGCCTTGGAGTGCCACTTCAGGGCCGCCGCGACATTTCCTGTCTCGGCATAGACCGCGGCAAGACCTCCGATATCGTGGGCCGCGTGCCAGTGCGTCAGCTCGCAGGCCCGGGTGGCCGATTCCACCGCTTTCTGGGGGTCGCGAAGCTGGGCATTCGGGCAGCTCGCCAGGATCCAGGCGCGGCTCAGATACACCTCGTCGAACCCAGGATCGATCCGGATCGCTCGCTCGTAATCGGCGAGAGCCTTGTCAAACTCCTTGTTCTCAAGCCGGGCCAGGCCCCGCCAGTAAAGAACCCGGGCATTTGTAGGATCCAGCCGCAGGGCTCGATCAAAATCCCGGATCGCGCCAGGGTAATCCTTGTTGGCCGCACGCTCGCGACCCCGATCGACGTAAACGAAGGCCATCGTCCCGCCCAGTTTCAGGGCCTTCGTGAAGTCCTCGATCGCCCGGACATGCTCGTTCTTTGAGCCCCAGGCCAATCCCCGATGGTAATACGTTAGGGGATCCGTCGCATCGAGCCGAACGACCTCGTTGAAATCGGCAATCGCCCGATCATATTCCTTCTTGTCGGCCCAGGCCAGGCCGCGGTTGAAGTAGGCGTATTCGTATTTCGGGTTGAGCCGAATGGCCTCATTGAAATCGCCGATGGCCACATCGTAGAGCTTCATGGCCCGCCTCACGCTACCACGATTGTTGTAGACGTTGGCATTGGTTGGCTCCAGACGCAGAGCCGCGTCGAAATCGGCGAGAGCTTTTTCGTAGTCGTTGCGCTCGAAATGCAGGATTCCACGGTCGTTGAAGACCCAGCCCTCATCGGGATCGATCTGGAGAGCCGCGTCGAAGTCGGCGAGCGCCCGATCGATCTCGCGACGATCCTGCCAGAGCAACGCCCGCATCGTGTGCGAAAAGACGTCGCGGGGATTGGCCTGAATCTGATTGCTGAAGAACGCAATTCCGTCCTCGACCGGGACAACACGGTCGGCCAGGGCCCAGCCGCGGAACCCGTTGGATTCCGACCGAATCCAGAGCCAGGGGCCCTTCACCTGCTCAACCCGGTAGATGTGGATCACCCGGCCACGATCCACCACCCGATCCTCGATGTGGAGCGTGAAGTTGTTCTCTCTGCACGACCCGCCGGTTCAGCAGGGAAGAAGGGCCCGCTTCGGGCTCCGCTCCTTCCGCCGGACCGACGGGCCCAGATCCAATGACCAGTACGGCGACGGCGATCGAAACGCAAGGGGCCCACCCGAGCCGGCAGATCGAACCGATCCCACCAAACCCCTTCAAGCCCCGCCTTCGGAAACCCTGCTCGCGATCGAGTAGGTCCATGTCGACGCTATCCTCCACCTCTTTCCGACCGGGATTCGACTTCGTGCGGGCCGAACAGGGGCCTCAGCGCAGAATCGAACCCACTTCGGATAATACGATTATACCAGGTTCAGGGCTCGGAAAAAACGCCTTTCGTGGACCGACTTCCAGATCGCGGCCCCGAACCCCTTGGAAATTCGTTCGGGGCAAACGAGTTAGCGCTGACCAGCTCTTCGATCGCGTCCGACATCCGCCCTTTTTCCGTTGTCGAAGGTCGAAACCTCGGATGTCACCGTTTGACCTTATTTCAGGCAGCGTCGCTCAGACATTGGGCCGAGATCGGAGAAAATCAGGGAAAGTAGCCACAATTGCCTAGTGTTAGCAAGCCGCATGCCAGGCCGCGAAGCACCCGAGGGAACCCCTCTGCCAAACCGATCCTGTCGTCAGAACCGTTCAAGTCGGCCGCGGGTCTGGCCGATCCAAACCCTGTGCGCTAATCCCCGTCCCCCTGCGCACAGTGCTCGACGAGTCGAGCATGGATGGCTCAATATTCTGTAGTGGAATGATGCGTACGCCGGGCGTCAGTTCCGTTACGACTCGGGAAGGGGCCGGATGGATGCGGAGTATGCAAACGGTCGGATCGCTCAGCTCATGTTGGCTTGCGGTTTCGACCGGCCTACTGGCTATTGGGATCGCCTTCACACAAGGTGTACGTGCTGAGGAACTTCCGGCGAATGCGCCGGCCACACCGTCCGTCAGAGCGGGCGAGGCGACAAAACCCATTCCACCGCCGCTCCCGGTTCCGCCGGCCCCACCGCCAGACTCCGCGAAAGCCCCCAGCGCGGCCACCTCGGCCATGGATGAGCGACTCCGTCGCATGGAAGAAGCTTATCTCCGCATGGAGGAGAACAATCGTCGGATTCAGTCGCAGTACGATACCTTGTTGAAAAAATACGACGACCTCTCGCGGAAGGTGACGACCGAGGGACCCGAGAAACCGGTTCAACGGTCGATCCTTCGGGGTGGCCTCATGACGCGGACCGGACCGCCAGCCAGCTCGACGCCGGGTCGCCAGCTTGCCGACATGCTCGGCGTGGAAGAGAGCGCACCCGATCCGCTACCGGTCTCGCTCTCCTCGATGCCGCCGGCCATCGAACCGTTACAGGAGCCCGGCGGCTCCTCGGGGACAGCCGGCCGCGGGCGAGGCAGCCCCATGCAGCCGTCCCGGCCCCGGCTTTCTGAGATGGTTGAGGAGGGAGACGCCGGGCGCGGACTGGTCACTGAGGAGGCGCCGTCCATTTCGCCGCTTCCCTCGCGGACCCAACCGTTCCGGTCGCGGATGGACCGCATCGGTGCCGGCGCTGAGGGCACGGGTGGCCGTACCAGTCCCTCCCAGCAGCCCGCCGCGAGGGACAGGGAAGAAGGCGAAACCAAGGAAGGCGAGGGTGCCGAGGGGAAGAGCATCCGCGACCTGAAACCCAGGCGGCACAAGGGTGAGTTCGAGTTCGCCGAGGGTCTGGAATTCAACTCGCTCGACGGCGAGTTCAAGCTTCAGTTCCACGACCTGACCCAGGCCGAACTCCGAGCCTTCCCGGTCAGCCAGACCGGCATCCTCAGCACCCAGTTCTTTATCCCTCGCCAACGTTGGTACTTTGTCGGCGACCTGACGAAGAACGTGGGGTTCTACACCGCGATCAACCGAGGTTACGGCTCGCTCGATCAACTCGATGCGTTCCTCACTCTCCGCTTCAGCAACCAGGTTCGCTTACGCTTCGGCCGCATGAAAACCCCTTATCTCTATGAATATTTCTCGATCGCTGAGGGTGATCTCATCGCCCCGGAGCGATCGCTCTTCGCCACCAACCTGGCCCTCAACCGCCAGATGGGCGCCATGTTGCTCGGCGACCTCTTCGAAGGCCGGATGAACTACGCCACCGGCCTCTTTAACGGCCCGCGCCGATCGTTCCAGGATTTCAACAGCGCCAAGGACTTCGCGGGCATCGTGACCTTCCGGCCCTTCCTCAAGTCCGAGCGGTACAAGGCTCTCAATTATCTCAATGTCGGTGGGACATGGGATGTCGGCTACGAGCAAAACTATCCCCCCCAGCCGGTCTACTTTGAGACGGCCAACGACCAGACCGCCGGCACGAGTGCCCTGGGCCTGTCACCGGCCTTCCTGCACCTCAATAACAACGTCCAGGAGTATGGCGAGCGCATCCAGTGGGGCGGACACGTCGTCTGGTACTGGAACAGCTTCTTCCTGATGGGCGAGTACGGCGGAATCAAGGAGGGCTTCGGCCACCTCAACAGCAAGAACTCGGTCCCGGTGGATTTCAACGGCTGGCACGTCACGGCTTCCTACTTCCTCACCGGCGAACAGGTCACCCGTCGCGTCAACATGGTCAAGCCGCTCCGCGACTTCAACTTCAACTTTCTCAAGCCCGGCGAAAAGTTCTCGCCTGGTGCGGTCGAGGTCTTCGCCCGCTACAGTGCTCTCGACATCAGCCAGAACATGTTTACCGGCGGGTTCGCCGATCCCAACCTCTGGAGTAGTCACGTCCACGAGGTGGATGTTGGCTTGAACTGGTATTTGAACTTCTACACCCGCGTCTACCTCGACTGGAATTTCGACGCCTACAGTACGCCGATCGTCTCCGGTCCGGGCCGGTTCTCCTCCACCACCGATCTCTTCTGGCTCCGACTTCAGGTCTTCTTCTAAGATATTGCTTGCGCGATCGAATCAAAATCCAGCCCGGCCCGCGAAGGTCTCCACGACCCTCGCGGGCCGGGTTTCTCTCTGCGCAGGGAGCAGCAGGCACCTGCCAGGCTCTCTACCGACGGGACCGATCACCGGCATGCTCGGCGTCAGGTTCCAACGGATCCCGAGTGTCGGTAGGACCCGGAGCGGAACAGGACGACGGCCGCCGGCCTTCGAAACGAAAAAGGGGGGCCATGATGGCCCCCCGGAAGGATGCAGCGTGATTCGACATTGGTGGGGTGATCGATCGATCAGACCGCTTCAACAGCCCTGGGTACGGCCCGGCCGGCCGGTGCGTCCTCGGGGGCTCCCTCGTGGTATTCGGCGTCGGTGTTGACCTTCCAGGTGTCGAACGTGCCGAGGCCCAGAATGTTCCGCGCCGCGAGCAGCGCGGTCATCATCGAATGGTCCTGGTTGTTGTACTTGTGCATCCCGTTGCGCCCGGCCAGTTCCAGGTTCGGGAGTGTCCGGAGCCAGTCGCGGATGACGGCCAGATGACCGCGGTAATGGTCGTCGTAGACCGGATAGGCTTTCGGCATCCGGACGACGCAGCCGTCGACCACCTCCGAGGGCCTCGCCAGCCCGATCTTCTCGATCTCGCGCCGGCCCAGCTCGATGAGCTGAGCGTTCGAGGACGTCCAGAGGTCGTCTCCCTCGAAGCAGAAATACTCGAGGCCCAGGCTGGTCTTCGAGGGATCGGGGACCAGGTCGGGCGACCAGTTCTTGAAGTTCTGGATACGGCCGACGCGGACATCCGGCTCGTGGATATAAATCCAGTTATCCGGGAAGGTCTCCGCTCGATCGACGATCAGGACAACCGTAAGGAAGTCGCGATACTTGAGGGATTCGGCGGCCCGGATGACCTCGGCGGGCGGCTGGGGGCTCATGGCCCGGATCAGCTCGCGGATCGGGAGGGTCGAGAGAAAATGCTTCCCCTCGTACCGGTAGAGCCGGCCCTCGGCGTCCTGGGCAACCAGGGCGGTTACGGAGCGACCATCGTGCTCGATCCGGACAACCCGGCGATCGAGATGGACCCCACCCCCCTGCTCTCGGACGCGGTCGCGGGCGACCTCCCACATCTGCCCAGGACCGAGCCTCGGGTATTCGAAGCGATCGATCAGCGTCTTGATGACCCCTCCCTTTCGGGCGGCCAGCCGGCCGAAGAGGGCCGAGGTCACGGCGCGAACGAGGTTCAGGTCCTGAATCCGCTGCGCGGCCCAGTCCGGGGAGATCGCGTTGGTCGGCGTTCCCCA
>DAIDJI010000107.1 GCA_027451455.1 Planctomycetales bacterium
AGTGGTGGTCCCAGATGGCGCCGAAGGGGAGGGCCTTGATTTCTTCGAGGAGAGCCAGCCGGGAGGTGAGATCGCCTTCGGCTTCGAGGCGTCGGAGGGATTCGGTCGGTTCGAGCAGGGCGATCAGGAGGGCCTTGAGCATGGCCCGGGTGCCGATCACCCAGGCGGCGACGCGGTTGATGGTGGCGTCGAAGAAGTCGAGGCCAATGTGGACGCGTCCGAGATAATCCCCCCGGACAAGTTCCTGGGCGATCGCGAGCAATTCGTCAGAGAGGATCACCACGTGGTCGCTGTCCCAGCGGACGCCCCGACTGACGTGGAGCAAGACCTCGTCGAGGTGGGTCAAGACGGCGGAGAGCTTGTCGGAGACAACCTCGGTCGGGTGGTAGTGACCGGCGTCGAGGCAGAGGATCTTCTTGCGGGTGAGTGCGTATCCGTAATAGAACTCGTGCGAGCCGACGACGTAACTCTCGGAGCCAATGCCGAATAGCTTTCCCTCGACGGCATCGCGGGCGGCCATGGGGTCGATCGACTCGGCAAAGACGGCGTCGAGCGACTCGGCCAGCCGGGCGCGTGGGCCCTTGCGGTCGACCGGCGGCTCTTTTGAGCCGTCGGGGATCCAGATATTGTTGATGCAGGGCGAGCCGATCGCGGTCCCGATCGCGGCGGCGATCCGGCGGCAGGCGATCCCGTGGTCGATCCAGAACCGACGGATGCCCGGGTCAGGGTGGGCAAGCGTGTAGCCGTCGGCAGCGAGCGGGTGGGCGAAATACGTCGGATTAAAATCGATTCCGATTCGACGCGAACGAGCCCAATCCATCCATCCGCGGAAATATTCGGGCTCAATGGCGTCGCGATCGACGGGACGACCCGCCGGGAACTCGCCATAGCTGGCGTGGAGGTTGAGCCGGTGCCGGCCGGGGAGGAGTGAGAAGACGCGGTCGAGGTCGGCGCGAAGCTCGTCGGCGTTTCGGGCGCGGCCGGGGTAATTTCCGGTGACGGCAAGCCCGCCGCCGATGGCCTGGCCCGTGCCCTCGAAGCCGGCGACGTCGTCTCCCTGCCAGCAGTGGAGCGAGATTGCGATCGTCGACAGGCGGTGGAGGGCCGCGTCGACGTCCACGCCCCACTCGGCGTACTGTTCGCGGGCCTGTTCGAAAGGGGCTTCCACGCTGGTCGTCGCCGCGGCCATGATTCGGATCCTCGCAATCGGTGGGGCGCCCGCGGTGCGGGGCAGGGCGGGTCGGCCCACCCAGATTAGCCGAGGCGGATCCGACGGGCAATGACATCATTCCAATCGACCGCGATGAGTGGGAGCGGGTCCAGGCGATGGCCGCTGGCGACCCAATTTGCGAATTCGCCGATTTGCCGGTCTCGGTCTGGACACCCGCCGCGTTCCGGGTGATGATCCCTGCGCCCCGGCTCGGGCCGATCCCCCGATCCGAATCGGCGCTCCCGGGATATGACTTATGTCTGGAACTTGCTTGCGGTTTCCGCCGGGGCGTTATATAGGTAAGAATGAATCGAGCGGGGCCCGCCCCGTTCTCGAGTCGCCGGGGACGTGGCGAGGTCCAACGCGGTCGATGCGGCGGCCCGAGGGGTCCGTCCCGGTGCGGCGCGGCGGAGCGCCGGGGGCGGGCGCGGTCGATTCGGTCGAACCCGGCGTCATTTCTCAAATTCCGGTCGTCGAGGGAAGGGGGAGTCGCATGAAGTCGCGTCGAGCCTTCACGCTGATTGAGCTGCTGGTGGTCGTCGCCATCATCGCCGTCCTGATCGCCCTGCTGCTGCCCGCGGTGCAGGCGGCCCGCGAGTCGGCCCGGCGGGCCCAGTGCACTAACAATCTGAAGCAACTGGGCCTTGCCATGCACAATTACATGACCCAGATGGGGACTTTCCCCCCGCTGGTCTCCAACGGGAGTTTCAACGTCTGGGGCAACACCTACGGGAGCAATGGCCTGTACTTCGACCCCTGGCCGCTGGACTGGACCGCCTCGCTCCTTGGCCAGCTTGACCAGATGCCGCTGTACAACCAGCTCAACTGGTATGTCTCGTCGGGCTGGGCTGGGTTCGGCTCGGTCGGTTGGGATCCGCAGAATACTTCGGTCCTCTCGGTACAGGTCAAGACGCTCCTCTGCCCCTCCGAGAACCTCACCCGGCCCGCAATCGGTCCGGGGACGCGGAAGAATTACGTCGCCAATATCGGCGGCCCCGCCGATTTCTATGCCTGGAGCGGCATGCTCGTTCCGCTGAAAAATAACCCGCCGTTCGACTACTCGGGTGTCTACTGGAACCAGAACGTCGGCACCTTCGGCGCTGAGGGCGTCACCGATGGCCTGACCAACACCGCGATGTTCAGCGAGAGCCTCATCGGGACGATGCCGGCGAACCCCATAGCGCTTTCGGCGACTACTCGGGCGTCGACGTATGCCTTTCAGCTTACCATTCCGAATTACTGGGACATGGGTCCTTCCGGCGGTCTGAATGCCCTGCAATTTTATCGAACCTGCATGGCGATCCCGGGAACCTACACGTCGAAGAACCTCAGCGGGTCGATCACCTACCCGGTCAACGGCAACATCTGGCTCGCCGCCAACGCCGCGAGCTGCCTGAAGTGGGACGCCTATAACCACTTCGTCCCACCCAACAAGCAGGGGTGCGCCGCGAGCAACAACCTCTACTCGACCTCTTACGGCGAGTTCATGGACGCCATCCCCCCAAGCTCCAACCATCCCGGCGGCATCAATATTTGCTTCGCCGACGGCCACGTTCAGTGGATCAAGGACAGCATCCAGTACCAGGTTTGGTGGAACCTCGGCACCCGGAACGGTGGTGAGGCGATCAGCTCGGACTCGTATTAATCCAGGCCAGTCGAGTTGAGACGAGGCGGATCGAGGGATCGATGCTCGACCGGCCGGGGGGCGCGCCCGGCCGGTCGGCTGGCGTTTCCGTGCCGGGCTGGATCGTGGAGAGACCGATGCGCCCAGACCGATCGCCGACGATCGCGGGCCTGGCCCTCGCCGTGATGGCCGTGGCCGGGTGCGGCGAGGATCCTGCCCTCGAACAGGGGACGTTCCCGTTCAAGGGGACCGATACCTCCGCCCTCGCTCCGCTCCGCGACGAGATGACCCGGAAGATGCAGGCCCAGGTTGGGCCTTCGAAGGACAAGCCGACCGGCACGCCCACGCCGGAGACCCCGCCGCCAGGGCCTGTTCCCCCGGCGAAGGGCCGATGAGCCTCCTCGGTCGTTCGCGTCTCGACTGTACCCGGTCGACGCGACGATCCCCCTCTTATTCAGGCACGATGGAGAGCGAGACAATGAGCTGGATTCGTCCGAAGATCGTGGGGATGGTGCTGGCCGGGTTCCTGGCCGGCTGCAGTGGCGGTGTCGAGGACGATGGACCGGGAGGTTTCAAGCCGACCGATGTCAAGCCCCTGGACCCCATGGTCAAGGAGATGCAGGATATGATGAAGAAGGGGGATTACGCCAAGAAGGCGGTTCCGCCACCTGAGAAGAAAAAGGAGACCGAGAAGAAGGCGAAGTGACCGGCCCGGCCGGTCGGCGGCCCCGGGGGATCGACCCGGGGCCCGCCGGATCGGATGGGGTCGGAGGGACGGGAAAGGGGCGTCGGGATGTCGCAGGGAGCGGTCGGGCGTGAGACAGAGTCGGGCATCCCGCGCGGGCCGATTTGGCGGTCCTCGCGGTTTGTTGTCGCGGGGGTGATCGCGGGCTCGATCCTGCTGGCGGTTGTGGTCGGGGTGAGGGGGCTCTGGCATCCGGGCTCCGATCCTGACCGGATCTTTCTCCGGGCGGATGCCGCCTACAAGGCTGGCCGTCCGGCCGAGGCCGACGCGATGTTGCGCCGGCTGGAGCAGCTTCGACCGCCAAACACGGTTGAGCGCCTGCTTCGGGCCGAGGTCGCCCACGCCGTCGGCGACGAAGACCGCGCCCTCGTCGAGCTGGCCGCCATTCCCGACACCGACGCCGGGGCGCCGCTCGCCCGTCACCGGGCTGGGCAGATCGAGATCGGCCGGGGTCGGCCGCGGTCGGCCGAGGCCCAGTTCCTTGAGGCGATCCGGCTGTTTCCCGGGGGGATCAAGCCGCGTCGAGAGCTGGTCTACATCTACAACATCCAGCGCCGGCAGGCGGAGCTCGACGCGACGCTCGGTGAGCTACTGCGCCTCGACGCCCTGGATTTCTCGTACGTCCTGCACTGGACGAAGACGCGGAACACGGTCTGGAACCCGAGAGGTGACCTCCCCGCGCTGGAGAAGTTTGTGGCGGCGGATCCGGGCGATCGATGGTCACGGCTCTCGCTGGCCGAGGCGATGCGGCGGCTCGACCGGCTTGATGACGCTCGTCGAATTCTGGCGCCGCTTCCCGATTCTGACCCTGACGCGAGGGCAGCCCGTGTTCTGCTGGCGATGGACCGGGGCGCGCTCGACGAGGCGGGCAAGCTGCTCGACCACGGTCCGGCCGATCATCCCGGGCTGGCCCGGCTCCGCGGCCAGCTTGCGCTCATGCGGCACGATGGCGAGGCGGCCGTCCGCGCCTTCCGGATCGCGGCCGACGCCGACCCGACCGATCGCCTGGCGATGCACGGACTGGGGACGGCCCTCTCCCTGCTCGGTCGGACCGACGAGGCTCGACCTTACCTGGAATCGGCCAGGCGGCACGATAAGCTCTGGGCCCTGGTCTCGAGGGCCGCGACGACTGAGGGCGAGAAGGACCCGGCGATGCCGAGAGAGCTCGGCCTGGCCTGCGCGGCGATCGGCCGCGAGATGGAGGCTCGCGCCTGGCTCCGGCTGGCCGTTGGCCGCGACCCCGGCGACTCCGAGGCGCAACAGGCTCTTTATCGGCTCGATCATGGCCCGGCCGACGATCGTGTGGCCACCGGGCGGCGGTCGTCGTGATCGGGCGTCGGCGGTGGGTTGCGGGGATCTCGGCCGTCCTGGTGCTGGCGATGCTCGGGTGGGCCGGCTGGACGGTCGTCGGCGGATGGAGGATCCGCGAGGGGCTCGCTTTCGGGCGCGATCGGATGAAGGCGGGCGACCTCGCCGCCGCGCGCGACCGGCTCGCGGGCGTGGCGGCCTGGTGGCCTCGGAACGATGAGGTCGCGTTCCTGCTTGGCGAGTGTGAGGCCCGGCTCGGTCATTCGGTCGAGGCACTCTCGGCCTGGAGATCCATCCGGGAATGGTCGCCCATGGCGGGGCCTGCGCGGCTGGCCGAGGGGCGGCTCCTCGTCCGCGATCTCGGCCGGCTTGGCGATGCCGAGCGTTCCTTCCGCGCAGCGATCGAGTCGGGTGGCACGGTCGCGATGCCCGCGCGTTGGGCGCTCGCGGAGTTGTTGTTGTGGGAAGGGCGCGTCGACGAGATGCGCGGACTCCTCCGTCAGATCGTCCGGCTTGGCTCGCCCATGGACCGTGCAGCCGCGCTTCGCGAGCACTGGCGGCTCGATTCGGTGGTCGTCGCCGAGGAGGAGTTGAAGCCGATCCTCGACCGCTCCGATCGGAACGCGCAGGGCGATCCATACGGATGGCTCGCGCACGCTGAGTTGGAGACGCGATACGGCCGGTACGATGACGCCCGACGATGGCTCGATCGGTGCGACGCCGCCCGGATGGTCGACCCGCGGCTCGACGCCATTGTCTCGCGCGCCTTGCTCCGATGGGCGATGGCCTCGGGGTCGGTCGAGGTGGCTCGTCGAGAGCTCGCGATGCTGCCGGCGTATCGCTTCGATCCCTCGGAAATCTGGGCGATCCGCGCCTGGGACGCCGCTCGTGCGGGCGATCGCTCGGCCGAAAGATCGGCGCTCGAGCGGCTGGTTGCGATCGAGCCGGGCGACACGCGCGCCCTCGATCGACTCGCCGAACTGGCGCGTCTCGATGGCAAGGCCGATCGCGCCGCCGAGATTCGGAAGCGGCAGGAACAGGCCCTGCGCGACCGAGAGGCGTATCGTCGGCTCCTGGTCGCCGATCGCAACCCGATCCCGATCGACGACCTCCGCGAGCGCGCCCGGCTCGCCGAGCAGCTTGGACGCCGGTTCGAGGCCGAGGGCTGGCTGATGCTCCTGATTTCGCTCGCGCCCACCGATCCGAAGGCCTCCGCAGAGCTCGATCGCCTGAAGGCCCGGCCCGATCCTTCGATCGACGGCGCGATGATCGACCATCCACTTCCGGCGCCCTCCTCGCCCGAGACTCGCCTCGCTCATCGGGCCGCGGTCGCCTTTCGCGATGATGCCGCGCAGGTCGGGCTTCGATTTACCTATCAGAATGGGAGGTCGCCCGAGCGCCAGATCCCCGAGACGATCGGCGGGGGCGTCGCCGTGCTCGACTACGACGGCGACGGCTGGTTCGATCTGTACGCCGTCCAGGGCGGTCGGTTCCCGCCCCTCGCTGACAACTCGGCTCGATCGGGCGACCGGCTCTTTCGCAACCGAGGCGACGGCACCTTCGAGGACGCCACCGACCGCGCAGGCCTCTCGAAAACGCCCGGCGGCTTTGGGTTCGGCGTCACGGCGGGCGACATCGACAACGACGGCCATCCCGACCTCTTCGTCACCCGGTGGCAGCATTATGCCCTCTATCGGAATCGCGGCGATGGCACGTTCGAGGACATCACCGACCGCGCCGGCCTCGGCGGAATCGAGACCTGGCCAGACTCCACGGGACTTTTTGACCTCGATGGCGACGGCGATCTCGACATCTACGTTTGCCATTACTTGAACTGGGACGCCGACCATCCCCGAGTCTGCCGCGACCCGGCGCTCCAAAATCGCGTGGTTTCCTGCCCGCCACTGGCCTTTGCCGCATCTTCCGATCATCTATTCAGAAATGATTCCGGACGGTTCGTGGATGTCACGGAGGCCGCCGGGATCGTCGATCGGGACGGTCGCGGTCTCGGAGTGGTCGCAGCCGATATCGACGACGACGGACGCGTCGATCTGTTCGTCGCCAATGACATGACCGCGAACTACCTCTGGCACAACCTGGGCGGGATGCGGTTTGAGGAGGTTGGGCATTCCTCGGGAGTGGCCTGCAATTCCGAGGGCGGCTATCAGGCGGGGATGGGCGTGGCCTGTGGCGACCTCGACGGCGACGGCCGGCCCGACCTGGTCGTGACCAATTTTTTTGGTGAGTCGACCACCTTCTTCCGGAACCTGGGTGGCGGGATGTTCGCCGATGCGACGTCGGCCGTCGGGCTGAAGGCGCCGAGCCGGTTCTTGCTCGGCTTCGGCGTGGGGATGCTCGACGTCGACAACGACGGTCATCTCGACCTGGCGACGGCCAACGGCCACATTCACGACCTGCGTCCCGGAACGCCCTATGCGATGCCGGCGCAGCTTTTGCTCGGTGGTCCGGACGGCCGGTTGGTGGATGCGACGCGATCGGCCGGCGATCCGTGGATGGTCCCCCGGATCGGCCGCGGACTGGCGGTTGCCGACCTCGACAACGACGGTCGTATGGATGTACTGATCGTTGCGCAGGAGTCGCCTCTGGCGTATTTTCACAATCAGTCGCCCGGGGCCGGCCACTTTCTGACCTTCCAACTGGAGGGGACGACCTCGAACCGAGAGGCGATCGGCGCCCGGGTCACGGTGACGGCGAGTGGGCGTCGGCGGGTTGCCTGGCGGACGGGCGGCGGGAGTTATGCGTCGTCGAGCGATCCCCGACTGCACTTCGGGCTGGGGAGTGCGACGTCGGCCGAATCGGTGGAGATCCGCTGGCCTTCAGGGCAGGTTCAGAAGTTCGGCGAGCTGGCGGCGGATCGGTTTTATCGGGTGCGCGAGGGCGATCCGAGGCCGAGAGTCGTGCGGGGTCCGGCCTCACGATCCGAATGACCGCGAACCTTCGAATACTTCGCATCTCCGGCCCGATGTTCTATTTGTTCCTTATACACGAGCCCATTGGTCCTTTCCGGGATGCGATGGGGCGACGTCGCCCGCTGGCCTCTGTCGGGGGAGTTTCCGCTCCCCACGGGGATGGCCTTCGGTCGTGCCGTGCCAACGATCGTCGGTGAGAGCCGATTCGTGCCGGGAGGATCGGGAGGGCGGTCGGTGACGATTGCCGGCGACACCAAGCCATCCGGACGAAACGGAAGGCACCCGCGGGCTCGTCTTTGAGGACGAACGACCAGGGCACGCCGGTCGAGGACGACGGCGGACGGGCCCGGCCATCGGCCGGCACCTAGACGATCACGGGGCAGGGTTTCCACGCGTCGCGCGTCGCGTGCGCAACAATCGAGGAGGAGAAACATCATGGCTATCAAAACATTCCGGGACGTGGCGACGTCACTCATCGGCTCGGCGTTTCGGCGTTCGACGTTCGATGGTCGGACACGGATGGTCCGCGAGATTGCGACCCTGGGCCGGCTCGTTTCGGGTCGGCGTCGGGTGTCGGATGCTCCGGCGTCGAAGGCCGACCAGGGATCGAGGGGGTGAGCCATGGGGACGACCATTCCTTCGACAGTCCCGGTGACCTGTCCCGGCTGCCAGCATGAGGGGCCGGCCTTCGTCACGCTGCTCGGCAAATCCTCGCGGTGCAAGAAGTGCGGGCACGTCTTCTGCTTGCCGAAGCACGTCCGGATCGGATGTCCGGCGTGCGAGACGCTCTTGCGGGTCCCGGTCGAGATGCTCGGCCACGAGGTTTCCTGCCGGTTCTGCCAGGCGAGCTTTCACGCGACGCTCGGGCAGGCCGACGGTCGGCGACGGAACAGGCGGCTCGGCCGGCGCCCGCCGACCACCGAGGAGGCCCTGGCCCGGCTGGTCGCCGAGCATGAGGCGATTCGGGCGGAGCTGGACCGGCTTCGGATGGAGCGCGAGGACTCGCGCCAGGACCGCCGCGAACTCGAAGACCTCCGCGCCCGGCTCGATCGGTTGCAGGCCGTCCGGCCGCCGACGCTCGTCTCACCGCCGATGCCGACACCGTCGATCTCGACGATGCCGAAGCGCTCCTCGTCGATCCCGAGCGCCGCACGAATCGGGTCGCTCCATCGCGGGGCGAAGCCGGCCGGTGCCCCCTCGGTCTCGATCCGAGAGCTGATCGAACGGCTCGCCGGATGCGAGGCGATGACCGACCGCCTGATCGGCCGGCTGAGGGCCGAGCAGGAGCGCCGGCATGAGGACCGTCGGTCGTTCGCCTCGACGCTCGACCGGCTACAAGGCGAGCTGGCCCGCGCCCGAGAAGGCTTCGACCCGGCCAGTGCCCGTGACAGTGCCCGTGACGAGATCGACGCCGGGGCCTCGGCCGAGGAATCCTCGCACGACGGTCTCGAAGCGATCGCGATGCCGGCGCCGGCTCGACTCTCCGACTGCGGGGTGGCCGGATGATTGGCGTCGTCGCCTGTCCGAACCCCGGTTGCCGAAACCCCGAGCGCCTGAGCCTCGACCCGCCCGGCCGCGTTTTTCGATGTCGACGCTGTCAGACGCGGATCCGGATGCGGCCCGGACCGGCCGCCGCCGTGGTCGCGGTCGCGGCTTCCTCGCGGCCCGGATTCGGCACGGAATCGACTGACGACGACGATCCTGGCGACTGGCTCGGGCCGGGATCGGACCAGGGATCGTCATCAGACGGGAAGTATCCTGTCCGGTCGTCGTCAGACTTCGATTCGTCGTCGACGATCGCGGTGGCGCGGCTGGGGCGGTATCGCGTGCTGGGGCTAATCGGCGAGGGACGATCGGCGCGGGTCTACCGGGCGCACGATCCGATCCTGGATCGACTGGTGGCGCTCAAGGTCCCGCGTCCCGGCGCGGTGGCGTCGGTGCGAACGCGCGAGCGGTTCCTCGCCGAGGCAAGGGCACTGGCCCGGCTCCGGCATCCGGCGATCGTCCCGGTTTTTGACCTGGGACGGATAGACGATCGATGTTACATCGCGATGGGCCTGATCGAGGGGCCGAGCCTGGCGCTTTTGCTCGACCGGGGCCCGATCGCCCCCAGGCGCGCCGCCGCGATCGTCGCCGACCTCGCCGAGGCGCTCGAGCACGCGCACGAACAGGGCGTTTTGCACCGTGACGTGAAACCGGCGAATATCCTCACGGATGCGTCGGGAAATGTGTATCTGACCGATTTCGGTCTGGCGGGCCGCCCGGATGAGAGGGACTCGGCGAATCCCGAACGATGGGCCGGAACTCCGGCATTCGCGGCGCCCGAGCGGTCGTCGGCCGAGAGCCCGCGTTCGCTCCCGGCCGGCGATCAGTATAGCCTCGGCGTGGTGCTCTACCTGATGCTCTGCGGCCGGACGCCGTTCGTCGGGCCTCCGCTCCACATCCTGTATCAGGCGACGAGTCGCTAGGCACCCTCGCCCCGAACGATCGCGCCGAAAGTCCCCGCTCGTCTGGCTGCGATTTGTCTGCGAGCGATCGCCCGACGCCCCGAGGATCGCTTTTCCTCCTGTGCCGATTTCGCCGAAGCCCTTCGCCGATGGATTCGCGACGGCCGGGGATGAGCCCACGCTGCTGATCTTGCGCCCGAGGATTGACCACGAAAAACACGAAACGCACGAAAGGGGTTGGACCCGATCGGAGGAGGATCGATCGTCCGGTTGGACGCGGCTCTGATCCAGCCCATCGGTTGAATGTTTTGTAGGGCGGGCTTCGCCCACTGAGGACCGCGAGGGCCCGTGGTGTGCGTTCCGGCCTTCCACGGACTTTCGCGAGGCTCGGTGGTGTGATCGTGCCTTCTTAGAGCGTCCCTCGGTGGGCGGAGCCCACCCTACGACGCTGGTCTGGAGGCTCTCACGCGGGGTTCCAGCTTGCCTCGCAGCCTGGGTGGACCAGGCGGTTGTGTCGGTGGTCGCAGCCAGGATCAATACCATCCTGGTTCCGGACTTCCTCGGATTCACCGCGTCGGCGAACGAGCTGGGGATTCAGTCGTCCAGGCGGAGTTCTTCAAGAGTCTGCACATCGAGGAGGTCGAGCTGGAGCCGGGCCAACGCCTCGGGCGAGAGCGCTTCGATCCGCCGCTCGACCTCTGCCGACAACGGGCCGAATTTCTTCTCCATCACCAGCAGGGCCGCCCGCCGCATGCCGCGTTCGATGCCCTGCTCGATGCCCTGCTCGATCCCGCGCTCGTAAGTGGTCTTCATGAGGGGCTCGACCTCGCGAAGCGCGTCGGTCTTGCCGCGTTCGTATGTGGTCTGCATGAG
>DAIDJI010000108.1 GCA_027451455.1 Planctomycetales bacterium
AGAAGCAGCGGCCGGCGCGGCGAGATTGCCTTGCTCGGTGAGATTCGCGCCCGGGCCAGCCGAACCTCCAGCGAGGGGCTGCGCTTGGGCATTGGCGATGACTGCGCCCTGCTCCGCCTGCGGGCCGCCTGGCGGCAACTGGCGAACGTGGTGGGTGTCCCGCAGCTCGTGCCGGTCACTCTCCCGGATGAGCCCGACACCGTGCCCCCCGAGCTCGACTGGGACGAGTCGCTCCGCCGGCTGCTCGCCGAAAGCCCGGTCCTCCGCGCCCAGGCGGCGCAGGTCCGCGAGGCCGAGCTGGAATTGCAGCTTCAGAAGCGGCTGGTGATCCCAAACGTCAACGTTCAGACCGTCATCCAGCGCGATTACATCCGGAACTTCAACCAGGTCAGTACGCTGGTCTCGGCTCCGATTCCGATGTTCAATCGCAACCGGGGCGGGATCATCAACGCCGAGGGGATGCTCCGCCAGCAGCAGCAGGAATATCGTCGGCTGGAGCTCGCTCTGGCCGATCAGCTCGCCGCCACGTTCCAGCAGTACCAGTCGGCTCGAAACCAGGTCGAGCACCTGCGCGAGATCCTCCCACGAACCCGAGAGAACGTCGAGCTGACCTCGCAGGCGTTCCGCGCGGGGCAGTCCGGCTTCGACTTCCTCCGCGTCCGCGATGCCGAGGATCTCGACCGCCAAACGCGATCCTCGTACGTCGACGCAATGACCTCGCTCCGCAAGCTCGGCATCGAGATCGACGGACTGGGCCTGGTCGGCGGGCTCAACCCAACCGAGATCGGCACGGCGCTCCAGGCGACGCCGGGTGTCCCGGCGGGGCTCGGCGGCGTGCTCCTTCAGTTCTCGCAGCAGCAGCAAACCAACACCACCAGCACCCTTCCCGGCGCACTTCAGGGGGCCATCACCGGGCCGCAATAAGAAGGCTCGCCTTCATGGTGACTCCTCGGATTTTCGGTTAAGATCGCGACCAGGATCGTCGAGGTTCGGGAGGAGGGACGATGTTCCGGCGGTGGCTGCTGGCCCTGTGGAAATGGACTGCGGCGCTGGGGATGATCGCGGGAGGGCTCGCCGTCGCCTGGATCGTCCACGAGGAAATGCGCGCCGAGCGCGAGCTTGAGGGAGACGAGGAGTCCATCGCGACCCCGCGGCGCGTTCGCGATGGCGAGGTCGAGCTGGGCACCGAGGCCGCCGAACGCTACGGCCTGGCCGAGGCACCGGCAAGGGCCGCAACCTGGATCGACCGGGTCACCGTCCACGGCGAGGTGGTCGCCGACCCGCGCGCCACCGTCGAGGTCCGATCAACGGCGGCCGGGATGCTCCGGGCCGACCCCTCGACACCCTGGCCGTCGCCGGGAAACCGCGTCCGCGCCGGGCAGGTTCTCGGCTGGATCGACGACCGCGTCGCGCCTCAGGATCGGCTCACGCTCCAGGACAACCTGAACCAGGCCCGTCTGCGGAAGCAAGGCGCCGAGAAGGTCGTGGAACTGAACCGCGAACGAGTCCGGCGGATCGAGAGCGTCTCGAAGTCGCAGATCGTCCCAGGGCAGCAGCTCGACGACGCGCGCGTCGTGCTGGCCGAGGCCGAGACACAGCTTGCGATCGCCACGGCCGCCGTCGACCTCTGGACGCGAGCCCTCGACGAGGTCGATCGCCCCGGCCATCGAGAGACGACCACGTTCAGCCAGCCGATTGTGTCGCCGGGCGATGGCGAGGTCACCGAGGTCCACGCGCGACCGGGGATGTCGATCGAGGCCGGTGGCGCGGTGGCTCAACTCGTCGACTTTCGACATACCCTGATTCGTCTGGATCTCCCGCCGGAACGGCTGGCGGCCGGGCCTCCAGGGCCCGTTCGCGTGGAGTCGATCGCGAGCGGTCCGGCAACCGTCGAGGCCGTACCGGTCGGTCCGGCGCCTCGGGTCGACGCCGCCTCGCAACTCGTCGGCTACTGGTTCGAGACCTCCGCGAACCGCCCCGGCACCGAGGCCGACGCCGGCGAGACGCCCTGGCGCCCCGGCCTCCGTGTCCGGGCGCTGATGGGACTCCACGAGACTCCACGAGACTCCGCAGTGGCCGTCCCGCTCGGTTCCGTCCTGTTTTTCCAGGGCCGGACGCTGGTTTACGTCCGCGAGAGTCCAGGAAAATTCCGGCGACGAGAGGTCCGCCTTCTCGGCCGCGAGGGCGATTCGTATCTCTTGCAGCTCCGCCGCAAGCCCGACCCCACCGGCCTCGATCCCGGTGAGATCGTCGTTCATCGAGGCGCGCAAATCCTTCTCTCCGAGGAGTTCCGCGGCGGATCGGATGACGATTGATCCTGTGTGAATCTGCGAGATATTCGCATGCTTCAGACTATTGTCCGCTGGTCGATCCACAACCGGGGGGCGGTGGTCGCGCTCGCCTCGCTGCTCACGGCCCTCGGCGCGCTGGCGGTCGCGAACGCCCGGCTCGATGTTTTCCCGGAATTCGCACCGCCCCAGGTTGTCGTCCAGACCGAGGCGCCGGGGCTCGCCGCCGATGAGGTCGAGCCGCTGGTTACCCTGCCGATCGAGCAGGCGATGCTCGGCGTACCAGGGCTCGACGTTCTGCGGTCGCAGTCGATCCAGGGGCTCTCGGTCGCGACCCTGATTTTCCGTGACGGAACCGAGATCCACCGGGCCCGGCAGCTTGTCGCCGAGCGGCTGGCGGAGGTCAACGGCCAGCTTCCCGAGGGAGTGCGCCCGCCCCGGCTCGGGCCGCTGACCTCATCGACCGGGCGACTACTTGTGATCGGGTTGACATCCGAGACAATGTCAGGAATGAATCTTCGAGACTGGGCGCAATGGACCCTCCGGCCCCGGCTGCTGGCGGTCCCGGGGGTGGCTCAGGTGACGCTCTTTGGCGGGGGCGTGCGCGAGTTTCAGGTGCTCGTCGATCCGGATCGGCTGATCGCGCACGGGCTGACCCTGACCGAGATCCTCGACGCCGCTCGACGCGCCACGGGAGTTCGAGGCGCGGGCTTTCAGGAGGACGCGCAACAGCGGTCGATCGTTCGGGTCGAGGCCCGGGCGCGGTCGGCCGACGAGCTGGGCGCGGCTGTCGTCTCGACGTCCAACGGCTCGCCGATCCGGCTTCGGGATGTCGCCCGCGTGGTCGACGCGCCCGAGCCGAAGCTGGGCGATGCGGCGATCGACGGCGTTCCCGGCGTGACGCTCGACATCTTCAAGCAGTACGGTGGCGACACGCCTGCGACGACCCGTCGCGTCGAGGACGAGCTCGACCGGCTTCGGCCGGTGATGGAGCGCCTTGGCATTGTGTACCACCCTTCGCTCTTCCGGCAGGCGGATTTCATCCGGAGCGCGGTCGGGAACGTGACTCACTCGCTGCTCGTCGGCGCTGGTCTGGTCGCGGTGGTCTTGCTTCTCTTCCTCTTCAATCTGCGAACGGCCCTGATCTCGATGACGGCGATTCCGCTCTCGCTGCTTGGGGCGATCGTAGCGCTCTCGGGGTTTGGGATCGGGCTCGACACGATGACGCTCGGCGGGCTGGCGATCGCCGTGGGCGAGGTGGTCGACGACGCGATCATCGACGTCGAGAACATCTTCCGCCGGCTTCGCGAGAACGGCCGATTGCGGCATCCAAGGTCGACCGCGCGGGTCGTGCTCTCGGCGTCGATGGAGGTCCGGGGGGCGGTCGTTTATGCGACGTTCATCGTGGTGCTGGTGTTTGTCCCGGTTTTTCTGATGGGTGGGATTCAGGGCCGGCTGTTCGCACCGCTGGGATATGCCTACGCGCTCGCGGTGCTGGCCTCGCTCGGGGTGGCGCTCACCGTGACGCCCGCGCTGGCGATGATACTTCTGCCCAGGGCCGAGGGCGCGGAGGAGCCCCCCCTGCTCCGCCGGCTTCAGGGCGTTTACGACCGGCTCTTGCGACGGATGGATCGAGAGCTTCCGCTGGTGGCGACGATCCTGGTGGTGCTGATCGGCTCGGCGGGTTGGGCATTCGCGCAGTTCGGCGGTGAGTCGCTCCCCGAGATGCGCGAGAATCACCTGGTGCTGCACATGCAGGGCCTGCCGGGCACCTCGCTCCCGCAGTCGATGTCGGCCGGCGCGGCGATCGCGCGCGAGCTGCGTCGGATACCGGGTGTCGGCGCGATCGCGCAGCAGGCCGGCCGCGCTGAGCTGGGCGAGGACACCTGGGGCGTCGAGTACAGCGAGACCGAGGTGAACCTCACGGCCGACGATCCCGAGGAGGTGGAAGCGGTCGGCGGCCGGATTCGGTCCGCACTTCGGGACCACTTCCCGGGGTTCTCGTTCGAGGTCTTCTCGTTCCTCTCGGAGCGGATCGAGGAGACGGTCACGGGCTCGATCGCACCGGTGGCGGTGAAGGT
The DNA here is from genome assembly GCA_027451455.1 of Planctomycetales bacterium. Taxonomy (GTDB): domain Bacteria; phylum Planctomycetota; class Planctomycetia; order Isosphaerales; family Isosphaeraceae; genus JAKAUH01. The sequence continues at coordinate 4,370 of DAIDJI010000108.1, forward strand.
GGTCGGCGACGACCTGGGCTCGCTCGACCGGGCCTCGCGAATGATCGCCGAGGCGATGGCCGAGGTCGCGGGCGCTGAGGGCGTCCGGCCCGAGGCGCAAACCGGCCAGCCCGAGCTGGTCGTCCGGCTCCGTCCCGACGACGCCGCCTCGTTCGGCCTGCACGCGGCGGACGTACTCGACGCGGTCCACGCCGCGTACCAGGGGGCCGAGGTCGCCCAGGCGTACGATCGGAACCGGATCATCAACGTGGTCGTGATTCTTGATCCGAAGTATCGAGAGGATCGGACGGCCGTGGATCGTCTCTGGCTCGACGCGCCGGGCGGCGGGCGGATTCGGCTCGGGCAGGTGGCCGATGTCTTTCGATCGGACGGCCGGTTTTTGATCCGTCACGAGGGGGGCCTTCGGCAGCAGCTTGTCACCTCGGGCGTGCGCGGGCGTGACGTCGAGTCGTTTGTCGACGCGGTCGACCGCCGGCTCCAGGCGCTCAATCTACCGTCCGGCGTGACCTATTCGATAACGGGTGCTCATGAGATCAAGCGGGCGGCTCAGCGTGAGCTTTTGATTCTGGGCTCGGCGGCCGGGGCGGGGATTGTCTTGATACTGGGGATGGCGTTTGGGTCGATTCGCCGGTTGATTTTGATCCTGGCGAACCTGCCGTTCGCGATGGTCGGCGGGGTGGCGGCGGTTTACATGATGGGCGGGGTGCTGGACGTCGGATCGATGGTTGGTTTCGTGACCCTCCTTGGAATCACGACCCGGAACAGCATCATGATGGTCTCGCACTGGCAGCATCTGCACGACGTCGAGGGGATGCCGATGGGCCTCGACCTGATCGTGAGGGGTGCGCGCGAGCGGCTGGCGCCGGTGCTGATGACGGCGACAGTCACCGCTCTCGGGCTCCTACCGATCGCGACGAGCTGGGGTCGGCCCGGCAGCGAGATCGAGGGCCCGATGGCGATGGTGATCCTCGGCGGATTGGTGACATCGACGGCCCTCAACCTGCTCGGCCTGCCGGTTCTGTACCGGCGGTTTGGGGCGTCGCGGGCGGGCGAGAGTTGAGCGGTTTCCTGCTGGGTTTGCCTGGGAAACGGGTACCGGCTCCGGAGCAACGCGCAGGTATCTGTCCCCATTTCGCGTGGGTCCCCATTTCGCGTCTCATTTGTTGCTGAGCCTGATGGCCAGGGCAAAATCGTCGAGCGAAGGGGGACAGGCACCGGTCGAGGACGACCGGAGCCAGTCCCCGTTGACTCGACGAAGGTAAGGATGGAACGGGCGGCAGGTGTTGCGTGGCGGCGGCCGGGGCGGTCAAAATACCACGTCCGACGGCGGGCGAAACGGTCGCTCGCCGAAGATCGAGAAACCGGTTGCTTCGGGAGGCTCGATGAGATTTCGATGGGTGATGGTGGCCTCGCTGCTGGCCGTGGCGAGCGCATGGGCTACGGCGCAGGCTGGCGCAGGCGGTTCGCCGGATGGGGCGCGGTGGTGGTCGCACGTTCTCTTCCTCGCTGATGACCGGCTCGAAGGCCGGAACACCGGCAGCGAGGGACATCGGAAGGCGGCGGAATACGTCGCCGAACAGTTCCGCAAGGTCGGACTGGAGCCGGCGGGGACCGACGGGTTCTTCCAGGAAGTGAAACTCGTCTCGCGGCAGATCGACGAGGCCCATTCGAGCCTGACGCTCGTCCGCGACTCGGGCGAGCGCATGCCGATGGTCCTGGGCGAGGACGCGATTCTCAGCACCCGCACGCCGCCGGCGGCCCACGTCTCGGCCGGCCTGGCCTTCGCCGGGTACGGGCTATTGATCCCCGAGGTTCATCACGATGACTTCGCCGGATTGGATGTCCGCGGCAAGCTTGTTGTGATCCTTTCGGGCGCTCCGAAGGCGATCCCGGGACCGCTCGCGGCCCACATGCAGACGATCTCCGAGCGCGCCGCTGCGCTCCGGAAGGCGGGGGCTATCGGCGTGGTCAGCATCATGAACCCGAGGAGCATGGACATCCCCTGGGCCCGGATCGCGCTCTCGCGGACGATGCCGTCGATGGGCCTGGCCGATCCGGCGTTTGACGAATCGGCTGGCGTGAATCTCCAGGTGACGATCAACCCGGCACGCGCCGACATGCTGTTCCAGGGCACAGGCCACTCGCTCGCCGAGATCCTCGACGCCCACCAGGCCGGCCAGCCGCTCCCGCACTTCGCGATCCCTGCGCGGCTCGATGCCGTGACGGCCGTGAAAACCGCCGAGGTCGTCTCGCAGAACGTGGTCGGTGTTCGACGGGGCTCCGATCCGAAGCTCAAAAACGAATATGTCGCCTTCTCGGCGCATCTCGATCACCTGGGCGTCGGTGCCCCGATCAAGGGGGACGGCATCTACAACGGCGCGATGGATAATGCCTCGGGGATCGCCGCGATGCTCGACGTCGCCGCGATGCTGCACGAGTCGGGCGCGAAGCTCCGGCGATCGGTTTTATTCGTCGCGGTGACAGCCGAGGAAAAGGGCCTGCTCGGCTCGAAGTATTTCGCGAGGTCGCCGACGGTGCCGGCCGGCTCGATCGTCGCGGATATCAATAGCGATATGTTCCTGCCGCTCTTCCCGCTGAAGATGCTGACCATCTACGGACTGGACGAGTCGGAGATGGGCCCCGAGGCGGCGGCGATCGCCGAGTCGATGGGGATTCAGCCTCAGCGCGACCAGGAACCGCAGCGCAATATCTTCATCCGCAGCGATCAATATAGCTTCATTCGCGAGGGGATTCCGTCGCTGATGTTCAAGGTCGGCTGCGCGAAGGGCTCGCCCGAGGAGACCATCCAGCACAAATGGCTAACCGAGCGCTACCACGCCCCGTCGGACGACCTCGCCCAGCCGATCGATCGGTCGGCGGCCGGGACGTTTGATGTCCTGGTGGCCCGACTGCTGGAGAAGATCGCCAACCGAGACGATCGGCCGAGGTGGAACGATTCGTCGTTCTTCAAGCGGTTCGCGAAGTAATGGTTTCTCGGATCATTGAATCGCGAAATGATGAAAGGGCAAAAGTGCGAAACGGAGGCAAGGCCGGTCCGGGGCCTTGCTCTTTTTCGTGCTTTCGTCCTTTCGCGGTTTCGTGCCAGTTTTCGCTAGTCCGCCGAACTTCCGCCCTTTGGTGCGGTCGCCCGGCCCACGCCGAAGCCTCCGATCAGGCCGACGATCAGCGTGATGATTTTCTCCACCTGATCGGATTTGTTATAGACCAGGAACAGCCAGCAGAGGGCGAAGATTGTCGCCAGCCCCAGCGCACCCATAATCGCCATGAGATTCATGGAATGCATGTGACGAGCATGTTGGCGCTCGTCACTCTTTTCACCCTGCTTGATTAGTTGCTTGATCCCCTCTGGATCAAGTTTCTCAAGGAGAGGATCGCGACGAGGCAACTGCCCCGCGAACATCGCGAGGAACTGTTGAAGGGTAGACCCATTGGGCCCGCGTCTGGGGACTGTCTATCCTCAACTTTCCGCTCATCTTTCGCCAACGCATCATCCCCAGCCTCTTCATGGCCAGAGCGATCAAATTCGTTTTGTACCATGTTTGATATACTTGCAATCCTGGGGCTGGATGTTGTGAAGATAGCTGTCGACGAGATGATCAAGCCAGTGACGACTTTTCTCCAACTGAGACCTTATGTGCTCCCTAGGACTTTGCGTCAAACGTTCGAATTCGTAGTAGACATAAAGACTGATAATATATTTCGCCAATTCCTCGCAAATCGCCTGGCTCTCGCCATAAGCGTCACAATGTGCGATTGCATCCCAAAAACCATCCATGCTTTCCGGGCTGTTCTGAAGGTCGGATTCCCTTATGTCGTCTAGAGCCGTGCGCAGGGCTTTCTGGAATTCTTCGTAGACCAATGGCATAACAAAGCCCTCCCAGGCGATATGGTCACCCCAATCCGATCCGCTTCTAGCGCATTCTTGTGGTCAGACAATCCCGCGTCAAGGACGAGAGGCATGGCAAGAAGCTAATACTTTCGACGCACCTAGAGCTTAGGCCGTCCAATATTCAAGATCAAGTTTAGGAGATTCCCTTTTACCTTGCCACGCCCTAAATTCTCGTAGCCGGCCGTATCACCCGCCAGCCTGCCAGCGGACGGGACGACTAACAAACTGACGATTGCTCGCCCTTGGTGGCCGGGACGGATCTGGCGGCGGCCAACAAAGACCCCGGGGCCGGAACAATCGGCCAGGCCGCCATCATTGCTCCAGCCTGTGTGCCAGCTCGCCGATGGGCAAGTCGCGGATCTCCTCGCCTTCCGCGATCCCGTGGCAACATCTCGCCGACTGTGTATGGATGTTGATCAGGAAGACGTAGCCGACACCGCCGAAGGATTTCCAATTGACCTTCCCATCCGGTCCCACCTCTGGCGGCTGATCGAGCGACATAGTCCCGCCGGTCTCTCCGTCGTAGTCGATTTTGGCGAAAAGGAAGCCGCAAAGCCCGGCGGCGAAACTGTACGAGTCGTCCAGTCGGAGATACGGAGCCGCTTCTCTGATCAATGAACCGGTCTTGCTCCCACTCTCCACCGCACATCGGCCAGGTAGATCAGTCCTCCTCGCCCGAGGCCGAGGCCCCGACCGATTCGGTTTCCGATTCCGACTCCGATCCCGAGGCCGCCTCGTGCGCGGCCACGAAATCGCTGATCTTCGCCAGGGTCGCCTCGCCGGGCTGGCGCGTTCCCTTGCACTTCGGGTACTTCCCACAGCCCAGGAAAAACCCGCGCTTGCTCGGGCGCACCACCATCGGGCCGCCGCATTGCTCGCACGTCTCCTCCACCTGCAACGACTTGAAATCCGGGCCCGCCTTCTTTGCCGGCGGCATCTGCGCGGCAAGCTGCTCCTTCATCTCGTCGGGCACCTGCGCCGTCCCCCGGCACTTCGGGTAGTTCGTGCAGCCGAGGAACGGACCCCGCCGGCCGTTGCGAACCGCCATCGCCCCGCCACACTTCGGGCACGGAACGTCCACCTTCACCGGCGGGATCGGCTTGCCGTTCTCATCCACCGGCATCGCATTGCGGCACTTCGGATACCCCGTGCATCCCAGGAACGGACCCCGGGCACTCGATCGCAACGCCATCGGCTTGCCGCACTTCTCGCAGGTGTACTCCGTCTCCACCACCGAGGGCACCGGATTGCCGTTCTCGTCGATGTTGAACGACTGCTTGCAGTCCGGATAACCCGAGCACGAGAGGAACTTCTCGCCTCGCTTGTTCTCCCGGATCATCAGCTTCTTGCCGCACTTCGGGCAGTCGTGCGCGCTCTCGACGGCCTCCGCCCGAGGGGGGCCGTCAATCGGGCGCGTCGCCTTGCACTCGGGATACCGCGAACAACTGAGGAACCGCCCCGTCCGGCCGAACTTCAAGGCCATCGGCGCCTCGCAGACGTGGCACTTCTCCTCGGTGAGGATCTGCACCTTCTCCGCCTGCTCGGCCGCCGCCTTCAGCGACTCCTGGAACGGGTAGTAAAACTCGTCCAGGACCTTGACCATGTCCTCCTTCGCCTGGGCGATCTCGTCGAGCTCGTCCTCCATGTGGGCGGTGAACTTCAGGTCGAGGATCTTCGGGAACCGCTGGACCAGGAAGTCGGTCACCACCATTCCCAGCTCGGTTGCGAAGAACCGGCGCTCCTTCTGCTCGACATATTGACGATCCTGGATCGTCTGGATGATCGGAGCATAGGTGCTCGGGCGGCCGATCGCCTCCTTTTCCAGGGCCTTGATCAGCGTCGCCTCGCTGAACCTCGGCGGCGGCTGGGTGAAGTGCTGCGTCGCCTCGAGCGCATGCAGGTCGAGCGCCTGACCGGCCGAAAGCGCAGGCAGGAGGGCGTCGTCGGTCTTGCCGCCCGGCGGCCAGACCTTCTTGTGGCCGTCGAACTTCAGGATCTTCCCCTGCGTCTTGAAGACGCCCTTGCCCGCGGCGATCACCACATCCGTCACGTTGAAGACGGCGGGCGCCATCTGGCTGGCGAGGAACCGGGCGTAAATCAACTGATAAAGACGAAACTGGTCGTGCGAGAGATGGCCGCGGATCTTCTCCGGGGACATGGCGAGGTCGGTTGGGCGGATCGCCTCGTGGGCCTCCTGAGCCAGCTTGCCGGCGGCGTATCGGATCGGCTTCGCGGGGAGGTACTTCTCGCCGAAGTCGGATTTGATCCGGTCGCGCACCGCGGTGATCGCCTCGTCGCTCACGCGGAGGCTGTCCGTTCTCATGTACGTGATCAGACCGACCGGGCCGCTCCCGTCGACGTCGATGCCCTCGTAGAGTTCCTGGGCAATCTTCATCGTCCGCTTGCCCGAGTATCGGAGCCGGATCGCCGCCTGCTGCTGGAGCGTGCTCGTCTTGAAGGGAGCGTCGGCGCGGTCGAGCTTCTCGGTTTCGTCGACCTCGCGGACGATGTAGGGGACGTCTTTCAGAGCGTCGCGGATGGCGTGGGCGTCGGTCTCGTTCTTCGCCTCGAATTTGGCGCCGTCGAACTCGACGAGAGCGGCGGTGAAGCGGTCGGATTCGGCCTCGGCGCCGGCCGGGGCGACGGTTGCGCCGATCTTCCAGTATTCCTCGCTGACGAAGGCGCGGATCTCGCGTTCGCGGTCGGCGATCACCCGGACCGCGACCGACTGCACCCGTCCCGCCGAGAGGTTTCGGGTGATTTTCTTCCAAAGGAGCGGGCTGAGCTGGTAGCCGACGAAGCGGTCGAGGAACC
>DAIDJI010000109.1 GCA_027451455.1 Planctomycetales bacterium
CCTCGCCTCGATCCGCGACCGGCGATCGGGCTGGATGCGGGGAGTCGCCTTCTTGCCCGCAGGTCGGCGTGGCTCGGGCGTTCGATGTGGAGGTCGGGCGAAGAGTCGGGGAACCACGTCGTCGAGGGTATCGACGAGTTGGAACGTCAGGTCGGCCTTCACCTCGGCGGGAAGCTCGACCAGGTCCTTCTCGTTGTGTCGGGGGAGCAATACACTCTTGATCCCGGCGCGTCGGGCGGCCAGCACCTTCTCGCGGACGCCGCCGACGGGCAGGACGCGACCGGTGAGCGTGACCTCGCCGGTCATCGCCAGGTCAGGCTGGACCGCCTGGCCACGGAAGAGGCTGATCAGCGCCGCGGCGATCGCGACGCCCGCCGAGGGCCCGTCCTTCGGCACGGCGCCGGCCGGGACGTGGATGTGAAGATCGGTCCGGTGGAACCGCGAGGTATCGACGTCCAGATCCTTCGAGTGGCTTCGCAGGTAGCTCAATGCCGCCTGGGCACTCTCGCGCATCGATTCGCCGAGCAGACCGGTGAGGGTAAGCTGACCCTTGCCGGGCATCCCGGTGGCCTCGATGAAGAGGATCTCGCCTCCGGTCGGTGTCCAGGCCAGGCCGGTGGCGACACCTGCTACGCCAGTCCGGTCGGCCAGTTCGCGGAAGTAGCGTGAGGGACCGAGTAGGTCGCCAACCCGTTTGGGGTCGATTGTGGTCGCCGATCGCTGACCCTCAGCGCGTCGGCGTGCGACCTTCCGGCAGATCGCGGCGATCTCTCGCTCCAGATTTCGCAGGCCGGCCTCGCGGGTGTAGTCGGAGATGATCCGGCGGATCGCTGCATCGGTGATCGTCAGGTCGTCGTTGGCGAGCCCGTGCAGCTCCAACTGCTTTGGGATGATGTACTTCTGGGCAATAAGGGTCTTTTCTTCCTCGCTGTAGCCTGGCAGTTGCAAGACCTCCAGTCGATCGAGCAAGGGCGAGGGAATCGTCTCCAGCATGTTCGCAGTCGCGATGAACATCACCTTCGAGAGGTCGAAGTCGACATCAAGATAGTGGTCCCGGAACGTCGAATTCTGTTCAGGATCGAGCACTTCCAGGAGTGCCGCCGAGGGATCGCCGCGGAAGTCTGAGCCGAGCTTGTCGACCTCGTCAAGCATGAAGACGGGGTTGTTCGTCCCGGCCTTGCGGATGCCCTGGATGATCCGGCCTGGGAGCGCGGCGACGTAGGTCCGGCGATGGCCACGGATCTCGGCCTCGTCGTGGACGCCGCCCAGGCTGACGCGAATGAACTCGCGGCCGAGGGCCTTGGCGATACTCTTGCCGAGCGAGGTCTTGCCGGTGCCCGGCGGGCCGGCGAAGCAGAGGATCGGGCCCTTCATGTCTTTCTTGAGTTTGCGTACGGCAAGGTATTCGAGAATGCGGTCCTTGATCTTCTCGAGGTCATAGTGGTCGGTGTCGAGGACCTTCCGCGCCCTTCGGATGTCAAGACGATCGCGGCTCGCCTTGTTCCACGGAAGGATCGCGAGCCAGTCGAGATAGGTCCGAACAATCGAGTATTCGGCCGAACTTGGGTGCATTCCGGACAGTCGTTCCAGCTCACGCTCGGCCTCCCCGAGTACCTCTTGCGGTGGCTCAGCCTTCCGGATCCGCTCCCAGAGCTCGGCGACCTCGGGGTTATCTGGTTCCCCCTCGCCTAACTCTTCCTGAATCGCCTTAAGCTGCTGGCGGAGGAAGTGGTCCCGCTGGGCCTTGGAGAGCTCGCTACCGACCTGCTCCTGAATCTTGGTCGAAAGCTCCAGCACGGCGAGCTGGCGCGAGAGATACTGCCCGAGCCGCTCCAGCCGGGCGCGTACGTTGATCTCGCCGAGGAGCGACTGCTTCTCCTCGATCGTGAATGGGAGGCTCGACGCGAGCAGGTCGGCGAGCCGGCCGGGCTCCCGGGTGTTGATCGCGGCAACCTGTAATTCCTCGGGAATCTGCTGGCTCTGGTCGACCATCCGCTGGAAGAAGCGGTTGACGTGGTGGACCAGCGCGTCCAGTTCGACCCCCTCCTCGACCACCTCCTCGAACGGCTCGACCTCGCCGATCAGGTACGGCTCGGTCTGGACGACGTTGAGGAGACGCGCCCGATACTGTCCCTGGCAGACGATCCGGGTCGAGCCATCGGGGAACTTGAGCATCTTCAGGACGAGCCCGATACAGACCATGGGGTACAGGTCGTCCATCCCCGGCGCATCGTTCTCGGGGTGCAACTGGCTGACCAGGGCGACCATCCGCTCGCCGACCATCGCATCGTCGATCAGCCGAATGCCGCTGGGCCGGTTGATCACGAGCGGGACAACGGTCTGCGGGAAGACGACGTCGGAGCGCAGCGGGAGAAGGGGAATCCGGGTGATCCCCATCGGCGGCCCGCCCGCCTGGTCGTCCAGGACGAGAATCGAGCCAGCGTCTTGGGTGCCTCGGCCGGCGTCGGTGCGTCCCGACTCCGCCCCACGTCCCGACTTCGTATTCTTTGTTCGCCTTCGTCTTGCGTTCATGAGAGGCTTTTCTGAGATGTCTCGGTGAACCGGCTGGCCCTTCGATGTTCCGCGGTCGGAGCCGTTCCGGAAGCGTACATGATTAGGGATTACGGCCCTGAAAGAAAGAGGGCTCCCCGATCATCCTCGATGTTTTGACCGATCCGCGTCAGCGCACGATACCTTCGGGCGTCACCTCAATCCCGGCCTCGATCGTGCCGGGTGTTCTGCGGAAACGCGGCCGCTTGCAAAAATTGAGCCGAACATCGTCAGCGGCTCGAGTCGTCCTCGTAAAGTCCCAGCGACTGGGCGCGGTGGATGGAGTCAAGAATCTGGTAGTTGATGATCGCGAAGTAGGCGAAGAAGATGGTGTTGAAAAGGCTCTGCGTCTGAGTATAGATGTACAGAGCACATCCCGAAGCGACGAGCAGGGAGATCACGTGGGCCCATCGACGTCCCTGGTTGGGATTCACCTGCGAGAGGATCGTCTGCGAGACCTGCCCGCCATCGAGGGGCCAGATCGGCAGCAGGTTGATGAGCCCCCACAGGATGTTGATCTCCAGCAGGAAGGTGTAGACAAGGAGTGGCGTGTGGATGTCCTGGGAGCCAGCGTCGGCCTGGCCGATCATCTCGGGGGCGAGCTTCATGAAGAGGCCCCCGAGCGCCATCCGGTCCGGGAGCATGTTCTCGAAATGCTGGAGGAAGCCGAAGTACTGGCCGAGCAGGTACTTGACGAAGGCAAGGTGTTCGACGGGCGTGATCCCGAAGGCGAAGCTGAACACGGCCATCGTGGCGACGCAGAACACGAAGCCGGCGCCTGGGCCCCAGAGCAAAACCGCAAGCCGCTGCCGGGGTGTCTGCCGCTCCGCGGAGTACGAGCAAAGCCCGCCGAACGCCTGCAGGAGAATCGACGGTGAGGCCCCAAAGTGCTTCGCCATCAGCCCGTGGCCGTATTCGTGGACAAGAATCGAGACGAAGACGCACCCCATCCAGACCAGGACGACCGGGATATTCTCGTTCGTCCAACCCAGGAGCGCGGCGATCAGCCAGAACAGCGGATGCACTCGCACCGGAATGCCCAGCGCCCGGAATCGGAGATCATAAGGAGTCTCAGTCGCACCAAACATTCGGAGCCTCGTCGGGCGTGAGGGCGTTCCCACTTCCTGAATTCCAACAATGATTCTAGGACCGGTCGCCCTCGCCCGTAAACGGCCATTCGCGATTCTGACCAGATCGCTTGTCGGCCGTCGTCGCGCCGTGATAGCTTTGCCACGATCGTTGGGCATGGTTGATGGATCCATCGTGGTTGGATAGGCGGCGTGGTATGCGATTCACGAAGATGCAAGGGATCGGGAACGATTACGTCTACGTCAGCACGTTCGATCAGCCGGCGCCGGCGGATCCCGTGGCAATGGCCATCGCGGTGAGCGACCGCCACTTCGGGATCGGCGGCGACGGACTGATCATGATCCAGCCCTCGGATCGCGCCGACGCCCGGATGCGGATGTTCAACGCCGACGGCTCCGAAGGAGAGATGTGCGGCAATGGCGTCCGCTGCGTCGCGAAGTACATCCGCGACCACGGGATCGTCGCCCGTGACCGCGTCCGGATCGAGACCGGCCGCGGCATCCTCACCCTCGACCTCGAAATGTCGGGTGGGAGGGTGGCACGGGTCCGCGTCGATATGGGGACGCCGATCCTCGACCCGCCCGCGATCCCGACCATGCTGCCGGGTCATCCGCCGATCAATGCCCCGCTCACGGTCGACGGCCAAACGTTCGCCGTGACGGCCGTCTCGATGGGCAACCCGCACGCCGTGATTTATGTAGATGACGTTGCGAGCTTCCCCCTGGAGGCGATCGGCCCGAAGATCGAGCATCACGCGGCGTTTCCGAGGCGGGTGAATGTCCACATCGTTGAGGTGAGCGGGCCGGAAGAGGTCCAGATGCGGACCTGGGAACGTGGATCGGGGATCACGCTGGCGTGCGGAACGGGGGCCTGTGCGGTCTGCGTCGCGGGCGTGTTGACAGGCCGGACGTCACGACGGCTCCTCGCGCACCTCCCCGGCGGAGACCTCGAGCTCGAATGGCCCGACGACGCCTCGCCCGTTTTCATGACCGGCCCGGCCGCCGAGGTCTTCTCGGGCGACTGGCCGGATTGATGGGCGATCGACGGCGAGCGTGCTGATCCTTACGCTGGTCCGACGGCCGGGGATCATCCGAAGGAGCCGCTCGCTCATGTCCGATTCCGAGACGACGGGGACCCGCCGGACGTCCCGACTCGTGGCTGCGACCGTCGCCGCCACCAAGATCGCGATCGGGCTCGCCGGGGCCGGCTGACGGCTCTCGGGCCCCTGGCGGCTCGGCCGGGTGGTCCTGACCAACGAAGGCCCGCCGATGACCGTCCGCAACCTCGGCGAATCCGACGAGGCGACGATCCTCGGACCGATCGAGCTGGTCCGTCGGGCGACGTTGGAGCTCCCGCCCGGCGACCACCGGCTGCGCGCGACGGGCGAGGGGCGACTCGGCCGGACGCTCCGCTTCTCGGTCAACCGCGACGAGTCGTTCGCACAGTCGCTGACGATCGACGACAACCGCCTGCTCGGCGAAACGACCCCGCAAGCTCAGGGCGGCACCGATCCCCCGCGCAGGGAGGCCATCCCGTTCGAGACCAACACGACGGCCGTCGAGCTGACGCCGGGCCGGTCCGACCTCCTCAAGTTTTCCTTCGTCCCGCCAAGGCTCCGCCGGCTCAATGCCGCGACGGGCGAATCCATCTGGGAGATCGCGCCTCGGCCGAAGGAGGGTGAGGCGAAGTAGGGGCTCCATCTATGGCTCTCCTGGTTCCTCGCCTATCACTACGCCTTGCGGAAGCCGATCGGATCGCCGACCGACCTCGACGGCGACGGCTGCGACGAGTGGTACGTCACGAGTGTTGGCCGCTACCGAGCCCTGGCCGACTACTTCGCCGAAAAGTGGTCGTGGCCGCCCGCCCTCGGCTGGAATCCGACGACCCTCCCGGCCTCGGCCGGTCGTCCGTCGATCCTGGTCCTCGCCCTGGATGGCAAATCTCGTCGCCCGATCTGGCTGGCCCCACACAATCCGAACGGGGCCGGCCTGCCTCTCGACCTCGGCGACGCGACCCGACGGCCCTTGCTGATCGAGCAGCCTCCGGGCCTGACGGTCGCCCGCGCAGCAATCCCCGTGACGCCCGACGGCCGCCCCGCGCCCGAGGCCGGCGACCCGCGATGGACCCGATCCCACTCCTGGACGGTCTCGGTCCTTTACACGATCGGCCTGAGGCGGTGCGTCGAGTTCGTCGCGCTGGCGATCCTCAACGTGGTGGCTCCATTGGCCTTCCTCTGGCTGGCGGCCCGGCGCCGGCCGTTTACGATCCGCCTTTTGATGGCGATCCCACTGGCCGCCGCGCTCCCCCTGTGTGTCATCCAAACGGTCGAGCCGATGATCCCGGCGCAGATCGAGGGCGTGGCGGCCTAGCCGCGGCTCGCCTTCGGGGCGGCGACGATGGCGGGCGGCCCGATCGTCGTCCTGGCCGCGGCGGTCGGCCAGGCGCTCCTCCGTCGACGTTGGAAGGCGCTCGCCGGGGTGATCGGCCTCACGATCGCGATCTCGGCGATCCTCGGCATCGGCTGGGTCGCATTCGACATCCAGACGATGCCCGCGATCGAGCGCTACGCCCGGGACGAATGGCCGCTCGTCCTCGTCCCCGGCGCTGGCGCGACCGGGACGCTTCTACTGCTCGGCTGGTTCCTGGCCCTGGCGGTCCGGGGAATCCGGAAGCTCGGCCGCCACAGGACGCCCCGGACGATGGACGCCGTCCCGGCCTTGCCTACCATGTAGGTAAACTGAGCGATCCATCCCACCCGAGGCCCCGATGGAAACTCGATTAGAGACTTCACCTCTGACCCGGACGGCCGTCCTGCTGATCGCGCACGGGAGCCGCGAGCCGTCTGCGAATCACGATTTGCGGGCCCTCGCCAGCCGACTCGCCACGACGGGCGAGCATCCGATCGTCGTCGCGAGTTTCCTCGAACTGGCCGAGCCGAATATCGCCGCAGGGGGCGATCGCTGCGTCGACGAGGGGGCAACCTGCGTCCTGATGGTCCCGTATTTCCTCTCGGCGGGCGTCCACCTGCGCCGGGACCTCACCGCCGCCCGCGAAGCGTTGCAGGCCCGACACCCCGGCGTGGCCTTCTACCTGGGACCGCCGCTCGGACCGCATCCCCTGCTCGATCAACTGGTTGCGGCGAGGATCGTCGAGCTGGATCGAACGGATCGCGGTTGATTGCGTGCATGTGTCTCTGGAGAAGATCGGGCCGTTAACAGCCATTGACACAATCCGCGGGAACCAATAGCGTGCGTCATCCGCCGGCTCCAGGGAAGGGGCCGCTTTGGAACACCGTTCGGTTGAAGACCTTGGCATCCGCCAGAGGCGTCAAAGGAGTGATCGCCGATGAGCGTCCCGCCGAAATCCGTCGCCGTCCCAGCCCTCGATCTGAAGTCGCAATACCAGTCGATCCGCGAAGAGATCGATCCGGTGGTCCGGCGGGTGATCGAAAGTCAGATGTTCATCCAGGGCGCTGAGGTCGCTCAGCTCGAGGCCGAGGTTGCCGAGTATTGCGGCGCCTCGTTTGGGATCGGCTGTGCCTCGGGCACCGATGCCTTGCTCCTCCCGCTGATGGCGATGGAGATTGGGCCCGGCGATGAGGTCATCACGACCCCGTATACCTTCTTCGCCACCGCGGGATCCATCTGGCGGACAGGTGCTCGCCCGGTCTTCGTCGATATTGAGCCCGAGACCTATAACATCGACCCGTCCCAGATCGAGGCTGCCATCACCGAGCGGACCAAGGCCATCATTCCGGTCCACCTCTACGGCCAGTCGGCCGACATGGACGCCATCGACGCGATCGCCGACCGCCACGGGCTTTTCGTCCTGGAGGACGCCGCCCAGGCCATCGGCGCCGGCTATCAGGGGCGTCGGGCCGGCGTGCTCGGCCAGGTCGCCGCGTTCAGCTTCTACCCGTCGAAGAACCTCGGCGGCTTCGGTGACGGCGGGATGATGACCACCGACGACCCCGCCCTCGCCCGCAAGCTGGCCCGGCTCCGCGTCCACGGGATGGAGCCGAAGTACCACCACCAGGAGGTTGGGATCAACTCGCGGCTCGACGCCCTCCAGGCGGCGATCCTCCGGGTCAAGCTCCGCCATCTGGACGCTTGGACCGAGGGTCGACGAGCCGCCGCTGGCCGATACGATCGCCTCTTCGGTGAGATGGGCCTCGACGGCTTCGCCACGCTCCCGATCGAGCGTCCGGGACATCACCACGTCTATAACCAGTACGTAATCCGGGTCCCGGCCGAGTCGCGAGACGGGCTCCGCGCGCACCTTTCAGCCGATCAGGTTGGGACCGAGATTTACTATCCGATCCCGCTCCACCTGCAGAACTGCTTCACGGCGATGGACCACCGGCCGGGCGACTTCCCCGTCGCCGAGGCCGCCGCCCGCGAGACGATCGCTCTGCCGATGTACCCCGAGCTTACCGAGGTGCAGCAGGCGCACGTCGTCGGCTCGATCCGGGCGTTCGTCGAGGCCCGAGGCGCCGACCACTCCGCCGGCGAGAAGGCCGCCTGATCCCCTGCCGGGGCTCCGGCCGTTCGGTTCCTCGAGCGGCCGGAGCCGGCAGAGCCGCCCTTCTGGCCGTCGGTGGTGGCGTTGCCGCCGTATCCGATGGTCCCACCGTGCCCGACCTCGCCGCCTCGCCGTTCGGGTTCGTGCGATCCGTGAAGGTGGGGGAACTATCGAGTCAACTAACCGCCCTTCTGGACGCGCCCGCCCGACCCGGCGTTGCTGCCGTTCGGGCCGACGCCTCTCGGGCCTCCCGCGGCGTCCGAGGTGCCTGTGCCTCCGTTGTCGCCGTGGTCCGAGGTCGCTGTCACGTCAGAGCCGGCCGCTCCGCTGCCCGACTGGTTCACTCCGTCGGTCCCGCGTGCGCCGAAGGCCGAGATAGGTACGGCCTCCAGCATTGTTCCCGATTCCTCAACGCCAGCCCTGGGTGATGTCCTGCTAGAACTTCGCGTTGGCGAGCGTCTCAGCGTCCCCGACACCTGATAGATCCCGCCCCCTTGGCCGAGCCGTCCGAACCGTCCTTGCCCCCGCGGGATGCGCCGGACTTCTCCGAGGCCGCCAGCGCTGGTCATTCGTCACAGCGACGCCAGTCATCGAGACTTCGCCGCTGTCGTTCAAGACCCCGCCGCCGGAGCCGCTTCTTCGCCGAACTTTCCGCCATCGGAGGCCCGGCCGCCATTGATGGTAAAGTCGAGGAAGCGGACCGAAAGGTTGCTGCCGCTGGCGATCTTGAGAATCTGGGTCAACCAGCCCGAGCCTCCTCGATATTACCTAATTCTGCCGCGACTTGCCCTGAATGGTCAGCGACTTTATTCGAGCACCCGCCCTGCATCAGAACCTCCCCGGCGGTCGCCCCTTTCAGCGTGTAGGTGCGGGTCGTCAGGTCGAAGATGTTGCTCGAATCGGCGTTGCCAGCCGCGTTCGGGATGGCCGTCAGCACCCCACCATCCAGCCGACCTTGAAGACGGTCGGGGCCAGCCTCGATTCCAGGCGTTCGCGGGGGCAAGACAAGCCGGCGATCAGCGCGGGATCGATGCCCGGACAACATCGCGGCAGCTCATCGGTTTTGGAGTCATCGCTGGAAGCCCGGCGCGGCGAGGGAGGCGACCCGGGGCACCTCCCTCCGGCCGTGCCGCGGGGAGTATTCCGCACAAGCTCGATCGAAGAGAATCCGGGGACAGGGGACGACTGGCCTCACCTCGCGAACCCAAAAAACATTCGGGAGATCCAGATCTCCTTCAGACGGCGATGTTTTCGCAATAGACTCGTCGGATCCGCTCTAGGGCTCCATTATGCAGACGGGAGAGATGCCCGCGCGAACATCCGAGTTCCCGCGCCGTCTCCTCGGCCGACTTCCCCTCCACGTAGAGCGACCGGCAGGCCATCGCCTCGGTCCGAGGGAGGCGTCGGAGGATATCTTCGACGGAATCGCGGCAATCGATCTCTCTGCCGGGCGGCGCATCGGCCTCAATACCGAGGAAAGTACCACGGGTGTCATCCGTGATCGAGTGGCTTCGGAAAACAGGCGATTTGGAGAATTGGCCTCTAAACCCAGCATGGAAAAGAAAACGCTTATAATCGCGGAGTGCCCCGGTGATCCGGGGCCGGGCGTGGACCGAAAAATCAACGCCGCGGCCAGGGTTGAACGTCCGGGCGGCGTCCACCAGTGCCGCAAACGCTTCGGCCTCCATGTCCTCCTGCCAGGCCGGGCCGCAGCCAAACTGACGCGCCATCGCCCGGGCCATCGGCATGTACTGCTCGGCCAACGCGCGACGATCCTCCGTCAGCGGGGTTCGGGAATGCCGCGGATCTGTGCGATCGGCGAATCCTGATACCTCGCCTTGCGAATGCGGAACTGGCCCGACCGGGATCGCCGTCGGCCAGTTTGGGTTCGTCTTCCCCGAGAACTCCCTTCGCGACGCCTCGACGCGCCCCCGAGTATCGACCGTCTTCGTCTCGATGTTCATAGCGCACCTCACGTGGGGCTAGACGATTCCGTTACGTGACGAACCGCGCCAGGGGCCGGAGTCCACCGGACCTGCCAACGGACGTCGAAACCGGGCTTGATCGAGCGACCGGGCCGCTTCATCGTGGGGACATTCCGAAGGTTCCGAGATCGATCGTCGATCACTCGGGAGATCGGGAAGCCACAACAGTCTGTTCGACAGGTGGTAAGTTCAGGGACTTCGCGTTGAGATTGCGCCCTTTGTTTTTCCCAGTCTCTCCAGATTGCCCTCCTCATCGTCTCGCACAAAGTATAGGAAATCCTTTCGCGGGAGCTGGGGAATTTGTGGGAAATTGAGAAATATTACTCGGGAAGTTGTCTCGGAGGGTTGAGCTAATCCAATGGGTCATGGGAAGCGCGAAAATAGGGAGGATTGCACGGGTGAGATGGTCGACAAAGATCCGAGGTGGATTGAGGAGATCCGGAGCGGCCTGCTTGGCTGGTACGATGAGGCCGGGCGGAAGCTTCCCTGGCGGGCCGATCGCGACGCTTACCGGATTCTTGTCTCGGAATTCATGCTTGTGCAGACGACGGTGGCCGCCGTCATACCGTATTTTGAGCGGTTCTTGCGGCGTTTCCCAGACGCCCGAGCCCTCGCGGAGGCCGATACGGCCGACGTCCTAAAGGCCTGGGAGGGGCTCGGCTACTATCGGCGCGCCCGACAGCTCCAGGCGGCGGCGAGGCAGATCGTCGAGGGACACGGCGGGACGATCCCCGACGACCCGGAAGCGGTCCGATCGCTGCCGGGGGTCGGGCCGTACATTGCGGGCGCGGTGTTATCCTTCGCCTTCGACCGTCCCGAGCCGATCGTCGAGGCAAACTGCC
>DAIDJI010000110.1 GCA_027451455.1 Planctomycetales bacterium
GCCGTCCCAGAGGCCCGGCTCGACTTCGCCGGCCCTGACCACAATGTGATCGACGACGACGGGAAGCGATGGGACCTGGCCTCGTTTGTCGACGCCCGGATCCCCGGGGCTCGCGAGGACGGCCGGGTCCGGCTGCTGGGACGGGTCCGACACGACGATCTGCCGGCACTCCGGCGCCGGGCTTCGGTCACTGTCGCCTGCTCCCGATACGATAACTTCCCCTTGACCGTCCTGGAGGCCGCGGTGATCGGTAGCCCGATCGTCGCGGCCCGCGTCGGCGGCATCCCCGAGATCCTGCGCGAGGGGTTCGACGGCCTGCTCCACCAGCCCGGCGACGCGGTCGACCTCGCCGACCGGATCGTCGAGTTGCTCTCGGACCCTGGCCGAGCCGCCGAGCTTGGCGCCTCCGCGGCGGTGCGGTGCGAGCAAGAGTTCCACCCGGTCGCCGTTGCCGCCCGGCTGACCGAGCACTACCATCAGCTTCTCCGCCCCGCAGTTCCGACCGGACCCGTCGTTCCATCGGCAATCTGACCACGGGACACAACCGTCCTGTTCTCTTTTCTCCGACCCCCAGCAAGCGAATCCACCCCATGAGAATGTTCGTCACCGGACATCGAGGCTACATCGGATCCCACCTGGTCGACGTCCTGAAACAAGAGGGACACACCGTCGTCGGCTGCGACCTCGGCCTGTTCCGCGGGTGCAACTGGGAGCCGATCGTCGAGCCGGACGTCGACCTCGACAAGGACGTCCGCACCGTCGAGGCGAGCGACCTCGACGGCTCCGACTGCGTGATGCACCTGGCCGCCATCTCCAACGACCCGATGGGCGACCTCGACCCCCAGATCACCTTCGACATCAACCGGGATGCCTCCATTCGCCTCGCCCGGATTGCCAAGCAGGCCGGCGTTCCCCGGTTCCTCTTCGCCGGAAGCTGCTCGATCTACGGTCAGGGGGAAAAGCTCGACCTCGACGAGGGCGACCCGCTCAACCCGCTGACCGCCTACGCCCGGTCGAAGATCGAGACCGAAGAGGCCGTCTCTAAACTGGCCGACGCGAACTTCTCGCCCGCCTACCTCCGAAACGCCACCGCCTACGGCCACTCACCCGTTCTTCGGATCGACCTGGTCGTCAATAACCTGCTGGCCTCGGCCCTCTCGTACGGCGAGATCCGGATCATGTCCGACGGCTCGCCCTGGCGGCCGTTGATCCATTGCCGCGATATCGCCCGGGCCTTCGCCGCCTTCGCCGCGGCGCCAAAGGAGGCGATCCACAACCAGGCGATCAACGTCGGCGGGAACGCCGAGAACTACCAGGTCCGCGACGTCGGCGACCAGGTGCAGCGGCTGATCCCCTCGGCGAAGGTCGTCTACACCGGCGAGGTCGGCGCCGACCCGAGGAACTACCGGGTCAACTTCGACAAGCTCTCGCGGCACCTGCCCGACTTCAAGCTCCAGTACAACCTGGTCAGTGGGATGGAAGAGCTGCACCGCAAGATGGTCGAGCACGGCTTCAGCAAGAAGGACTTCGAGGGCGACCAGTTCGTCCGGCTCCGGACCCTCAAGGGACGATTCCACCTCCTCAACGCCTGATCGGATCCCACACGATGATCTTCGAAGAGACGCCCCTGAAAGGGGCCTACGTGATCGACCTGGAGAAGCGCGGCGACGACCGAGGGTTCTTCGCCCGCGCCTTCTGCGAGCGCGAGTTCACCCAGCATGGCCTGGTCGACCGCTTCGTCCAGGCCAACAACTCGCTCTCGGCCAAAAAGGGAACCCTCCGCGGAATGCACTATCAGCTCGCGCCGAAGGCCGAGACCAAGATGGTTCGGTGCATCCGAGGAGCCCTCTACGACGTGATCCTCGACCTGAGGAAGGACTCGCCGACATTCGGCCAGAGCTTCGGAGCGGAACTTTCGGCCGAGAACCGGCGAATGATGTACGTCCCGAAGGGGTTCGCCCACGGCTTCTTCACCCTGACCGACGACGCCGAGGCGCTGTACTTCGTCGACGAGTTCTACGCGCCGGAGCAGGAGCGCGGCGTCCGGTGGGATGACCCCCGGTTCGCGATCGCCTGGCCCGGTGAGCCGGTCGTCCTCTCCGATAAGGACCGGACCTGGCGAGACTTCGACCCGGCCTGGCACCTCGGCGGGTAAGACCGCGCGCACCGGAGATGAACTGATGAAGATTCTTTTGACCGGCGGCAGTTCGTTTACAGGGATGTGGTTCATCCGAGAGCTGACTGCGGCGGGCAACGAGGTTGTGGCCGTCTTCCGCCGCCCGGCCGTCGCGTACGACGATCCGGTCCGGCGCCGTCGGGTCGAGCTGGCGACCGAGGCCTGCCGGGCGGTCCACGGGCCCTCGTTCGGCGACGAGGCGTTTTTGAAGCTCGTCGCGGAAGGGGGCTTCGACCTGATCGCCCACCACGCCGCCGACGTGACCAACTACAAGAGCCCGGACTTCGACGCGATCGGAGCCCTGGCGAACAACACCCGGAACCTTTCGGCGGTCCTGAAGGCGCTGAAGGCCGGCGGGGGAAGGGGCGTCCTGCTCTCGGGCAGCGCGTTCGAAGGCGGCGAGGGAGCCGGCTCGCAGGGCCTGCCGCACTTTTCGCCGTACGGACTCTCCAAGGCGCTGACCGCCGAGGTCTTCCGCTACGAGTGCGGCCGGGCCGGCGTCGGGCTGGGAAAGTTCGTGATCCCCAACCCGTTCGGACCGTATGAAGAGCCGAGGTTCACCGCCTACCTGTTGAAGAACTGGCTGGCCGGGAACACGCCGAACTGCTCGAGTCCGGCCTACGTTCGCGACAACATCCACATCTCACTCCTGGCGGGAGCCTACGCCCGGTTCGCGGATCGAGTGCCCTCGGAAGGGTTCGTCCGATACAATCCAAGCGGATACGCCGAGAGCCAGGGAGCCTTCACGCTTCGCCTGGCCGAGGCGATGCGTCCCCGGCTGGGCCTCCCCTGCCCCGTCGAGCTGAAGAAGCAGGTCGACTTCCCCGAGCCGAGGGTCCGGATCAACACCGAGCCGGCCGAGGTCGATGTCCCCGGCTGGGACGAATCGGCGGCCTGGGACGCGATGGCCGAATATTATCGAGAGCCGCCCATTTCGATCGGCCGCTGAAACGGGCGGGCGACTCGCCGGAGGCGTTCCTCGAACTCCTGGCGTCGCACGGTTTCCAGCCCGTCCGGTATGATCTTCGGATCGGCCGATACGGGTCGGGATACTCCCTCGAGCCGGCCCCTCGGGCCGCGACCTCATCCCGGAGGATGGGGAGGATTATCGCTTCGTCAAGCCGAACGCGCGATTCGATCGAGAGCGCGTTGCCCCGTCTCTCCAGGCCAACCGGCGAGCCTCCGCCCCCAGCGCGACCGGCTCGCCCAACGCCGGTCAGAATCCCCTGAACGAATTCTTCCCCCAAAGGAGAGGAGGCGCGGCGGCCACCCGCCGCGATCGAAAGTCAATGAAGGTCGTGATCCTGGCCGGCGGCCTCGGCACCCGATTGACCGAGGAGACCGAGACGCGCCCCAAGCCGATGGTCGAGATCGGCGGGCGGCCGATCCTCTGGCACATCATGAAGATCTACGCGAGCCACGGCTTCCGCGAGTTCGTCGTGGCGCTCGGCTACAAGGGAGACGTGATCAAACGATACTTCCTCGACTACGCGAAGCTTCAGTGCCAGAACCTGACGGTCAACCTCGGCTCCGGCGACGTGATGCGACGCGGAGGTCAACCGGAGGACTGGACCGTCCATCTGGTGGAGACCGGTCACGCAACCAACACCGGCGGCCGGCTGAAGCGACTGGCGCCGATCCTCGGGCGCGAGACCTTCATGGCGACCTACGGCGACGGCGTGGCCGACGTCGACGTCCGTTCGCTGGTGAAGTTTCACAAGGAACACGGCCGACTGGCAACCGCGACGGCCGTTCGTCCGCCGGCCCGGTTCGGCGGTCTGGTCTTCGAGGGCGACCGGATCGCCCAGTTCACCGAGAAGCCGCAGGTCGGCGAGGGATGGATCAACGGCGGCTTTTTCGTCCTGGAGCCCCAGGTGCTCGACTACATCGAGGGGGACGAGACAAGCTGGGAACGTGAGCCGATGGAACGGATCGCCTCGGAAGGCCAGCTCATGGCGTTCCGTCACGGCGAGTTCTGGCAATGCATGGATACCCTTCGCGACCTCCGGCTGCTGGAAGGACTCTGGGCCTCGGGCAAGGCCCCCTGGAAGGTCTGGGAATCGTAAGGTTTCCCGGGGTCATCGGCCTCGCATTTGCTGGCTCTCCCACCGCGTCTCCCGAGGGTCGCCATCAGGATGGGGTCGGACCGGCTTCCGCCGACTGGCCCCGTTTCTCGGGAAAGAGGCGTGGATACCGGGCAGGAGCCTGGCGGTGCGCCTTGAGGCTCGATCGCCATATCCTGAGGCGTATTTCCGGCACGAGACGGGCGACTGTTGCCAAAAAGCAACACAGACCACCGCGGCCGGACGGTTGATTGACGCCCCGTTCGCGTGATGCTAAGCTGAGTCCGCGTGGAAGGGGCCACCCAGAAGATGTCATGGAAAAGCCGCTTTCCCGCTAGAAATTCCAATCCATCGCAGGGCTCGCAAACGATCTCGGGGCCGAAGCCCCCACCCGAATCTCGGAAAATGACCTGGCCTGGCCTGCCGAATTTTGTTGCCTTTTGAAGCGACCTGAAAAATTACGAGCGTATCGAGCAGACTGACTCCTTGCGAACGTATCGAATCGGCGCGAGCGACTCCGAGATCAAGAGCCAGCAGCGAGAGCGTCCCACGGAGAAAATGCCCCCGATGAGTACGCTGTCATCCGCCCCCCTACCTCCGTTGAATCCCGATGAGGCGACCCTTCAGCAGGCGCTTCCGCGTCCTGTTGTGGGAGTGTCGGTCGAGGGTCTCAGCCGATCGGCCAAGAGGGTCGTGGACGTGGTCGGGGCTGCGGCTGGACTGTTTCTTCTCTGGCCGGTGATGGTCGCCATTGCCCTGGCGATCAAGTACACCTCCCGCGGCCCGATCCTGTTCCGCCAGGCCCGGCGTGGCTATCGGAACGAGATCTTCAACGTGCTCAAGTTCCGGACGATGACGGTCGACGCCGAGCAGCGGCTGGTTGACCTGGAAAGCAGCAACGAGTCGGCTGGTGGCGTCCTCTTCAAGCTGAAGAACGATCCGAGGGTCACGCCGCTGGGCTCGTTCCTCCGCCGATACAGCCTGGACGAACTGCCGCAGCTCATCAACGTCCTGTTCGGTGAAATGAGCCTGGTGGGCCCTCGCCCGCTTCAGCTTCGCGATAGCGACAAGCTCCTGGAGACCGATCCCGAAGCCTACCACCGGCGGCTCCAGGTTCTCCCGGGCGTGACCGGCCCCTGGCAGGTTGGCGGCCGGAGCGAGCTGGATTACTCCCGGATGGTCGACCTCGACCTCGACTACGTTGAGAACTGGTCGCTCGGCCGCGACCTCCTGATCATCCTCAAGACGTTCTCGGTCGTCGTTTCCCGGACGGGCGCCTACTGATCCGGTCACCCCTCCGATGAAATCGCCCTGAAATGTAAGAAGCCGGGCCCCTGGGTCCGGCTTTTTTCTTGCGCGGATTTGCCGCATTTTCTTGCGCGGATTCCCCGCCCGGAACCCCGTTCCCACCGGTATCCGGGCGTGAGCAAGCGTCCTCCTGATGACAGAAACTCGGGTTCTCCGGTATGGTATGGGGGCCCCGCGACGGGTCGCCCCGCGCGATCGGATCGGGCCCCCTCAGACAGATCGAACCAAGGAGGATGGATCATGACGGAGCGTGTGCTGCTGACGGGAGGGAGCGGGTTCTTCGGGCGCAGGATCGCCGAGGCCCTCCGGCGGCATGATTATGAGGTCGCCACCCCGGGCCGCCCGGATTTCGACCTGATGGACGCCGAATCGACCCGCCAGGTCGTCCGGCGGATGGCCCCCGACATCATCGTCCACTCGGCAGCCTACTACGGCGGGCTGGGGATCTGCATCGCCGAGCCGGTGCAAATCTTCTCGCGGAACGTGCTCATGGGCGTGAACGTCCTGGAAGCCGCCGCCGCCGCAGGGGTCAAGAAGGTGATGGCGATCGGCTCGGCCTGCTCGTACCCGGGCGGGGTCGTCGGCGACATGAAGGAAGCCGACTTCTGGTCCGGTCCGCTGCACCCGTCGGTCGAGTCGTACGGGTTCACCAAGAAGGTGCTGGAGGTCGGCCTTCGTGCCTACGGGAAGGGGTGTGGGATCGTCGGCCAGATGCCGATCGTCACCAACCTCTACGGCGAACACGACGTTTTCGGCGAGTATCGCTCGCACGTGGCCGCGGCGCTGATCAAGAAGTTTGCCGACGCCGTGCAGGCGAAGGCCGAGAAGGTCGTCTGCTGGGGAACCGGGGCGCCGGTCCGGGAGTTCATCTACTCGGGCGACGCAGCCGAGGCCGTCGTCCGGCTGCTGAAGAGCGGATACACCGAACCCCTGAACGTCGGGACGGGAATCGGCACGACGATCAAGGAACTCGCCGAATTGACCGCGAAGCTGACCGGATTTCGTGGCGAGATCGTCTGGGACACGACCAAGGCCGACGGCGTGATGCGGAAGGTGCTGGACGTCTCGAAGATGGAGAGCGTCCTCAACTGGCGACCGCCGACCAGCCTGGAGGCCGGCCTGAAGCGAACAATCGGCTGGTACCTGGAGAACAAGGCCGAGGCCGACGCCCGTCCGTGAGAGGGCCTCGGGCCCCGATCCGGATTCGCAAGGCGACCACATGGTCCCATGTATCATTCCTTGGAGGAGGAGGCTCCTGCTCCCGAGCCGAGCGCCGGTGATCTGGCGCGGATCTCCGGCGGGAGCCGGCTCCTACAAGGGATCATTCCAACCCGCCGCACGGATCGGCCGTTGCGGGAATCGCGCGGATCGCCGGCCGGAGCCGGCGTGACGTTGATCGATGGAGACTCCTCACGATAAAATATCGGGCCCGCGCCGCCGCGCGGCGCGCGAATTTCGAGGCGCCCCGGGACGGACCGGTGGCCCGGCCCCATCGGCGAACGCGCCCGCTCGCCCCGGACGATCCGACACGAGACAAGAGGACGACGACGATTAGCACTTCCACCCCCCAAACATCCTCCACGACCGGCACTGGCTCGCTGAATACCCCCTACGGCGGCACACTGGTCGACCTGATCGTCGGCGACGCCCGGGCCGCCGAGATGAAGGCGACCGCCAAGGACTTCGCCAGCCTCACCCTCGACGAGCGCGGGCTCTGCGACCTGGAACTGCTCGCGGTCGGTGGGTTCTCACCCCTGAAGACCTTCCTCGGCAAGGCCGATTACAACCGGGTCGTCGCCGAGATGCGTCTCGCCGACGGGACCCTCTGGCCGCTCCCCGTGACGCTCCCGGTGAAGCCCGGCGAGGGCGTCGCCGAGGGGAAGCCACTCGCCCTCCGCGACGTCTACGGCAACCTCCTGGCCTTCCTCCACGTCGAGGAGATCTATCCCTACGACAGGGAAGCGGAGGCCAAGGGCGCCTACGGCTCGACCGACACGAAGCACCCGGCGGTGGCCCACCTCCATCGACAGGCCGACCACTACGCCTCGGGCCGGCTGGAAGTGATCCGCGTCCCGCCGCATTACGACTTCGTCGAGCTGCGCAGGACCCCGGCCGAACTCCGCGAGCACTTCCAGGGCCTCGGCTGGAGCAAGATCGTCGCGTTCCAGACCCGGAACCCCCTGCACCGGGCCCACGAGGAACTGACCAAGCGCGCGGCCGAGCAGATCGGCGGCGGCCTCCTGATTCACCCGGTCGTCGGCGTCACCAAGCCGGGCGACGTCGATCATTACACCCGGGTGCGGTGCTACCGGGCTCTGGTCGATAACTACTACGAGTCGGGAAGCGTGGTTCTGAGCCTGCTCCCGCTGGCCATGCGAATGGCCGGACCGCGCGAGGTCCTGCTCCACGCGATCATCCGGCGGAACTACGGCTGCACTCATTTCATCGTCGGCCGCGACCACGCCGGACCCGGCAACGACTCAACCGGCAAGCCGTTCTACTCGCCCTATGCCGCCCAGGAATCGATGGCGACGCACAAGGACGAGATCGGAATGGAGATGGTCGACTTCAAGCAGATGGTCTACCTGCCCGACGAGGAGCGGTATTGCCCCGTCGACGCGGTCCCGCCGGGCGCGAAGACGGCGGATATCTCGGGGACGCAGGTTCGCGACAACTATCTGGCGAAGGGCTTGCAACTTCCCGAGTGGTTCAGCCGTCCGGCGGTTGCCGAGATCCTGAACGAGACCAACCCGCCGAGGTTCCGCCAGGGGCTCACCATCTGGTTCACGGGCCTCTCGGGCTCGGGCAAGAGCACGGTGGCCCACGCCCTGATCGAGCGGCTGGCCGAGTACGGGCGGAACTGCTCGCTGCTCGACGGCGACGAGATCCGGACCCACCTCTCGAAGGGGCTCGGCTTCAGCAAGGAAGACCGCGACACCAACATCCGGCGCGTCGGGTACGTCGCGGGCCTGGTCGCCCAGCACGGCGGGACGACCCTCTGCTCGGTCATCAGCCCGTACCGGGCGATCCGGGATGAGGCCCGGAAGATGTCGAAGGGGAACTTCGTCGAGGTCTATTGCAGCACCCCGGTCGAGGTCTGCGAACAGCGCGACGTGAAGGGGATGTACGCCAAGGCCCGCGCCGCGGTCGCCGAGGGGAAGCCGATGGGCTTCACCGGCGTCGATGACCCGTACGAGCCGCCGGTCAACCCTGAGGTCTCCATCGACACCGGCTCACTGGCCGTGGATCAGTGCGTCGACGCGATTGTGGCGAAGCTGCTGGAGCTGGGGTACATCCTGCCCCACGGCCACATCGTCGCCTGATATCTCAGAGCGAGCGACATCCGAATCTCAACACGGCCCGGCTGCCCCGATTCGATCGGGGTCGCCGGGCTGTTTGCATTGGTGGGGTGGGCGAGTTCACGGCACGCGCAACGAGCCTTGAGAAAGGAGGCCCGGCGAGAGAAGATGGAAAGCAGGCTCAGAGGCGTTCTCTGCCTTTACCGATCGCAATCAAACTGATAAAACGAGCCGGCCATGTTGAATGCCAGGAAGCCCGTGGAAGCGGCCTTGCGGCCAGACTCCCCGAAATGGCGCGATTTCCTGCGCGACATCGATGGCTTCGTTGAACTCCAATGTGCGGACCCGCGCGAGGGCTACCGCCGGCTCAAGCAATTCGCGGAGGCGCAACTGGCCAGGCTCGATGCCGTGGTCACCTCTTCCCACACCGATCTCAAGGGTGAGATCATGCCGGAAACATCCGAACATCCAAACGCCCTCGCCGCACCTCCGCCGATCCTGTCGGAATTGCTCGGCGAATTGCTGGCCCTTGTCGTGGACGAGCCCGCAACCTGGTTGGCAACCCCCAGCGCCCAACTGGGCGGGCGGAAGCCAGGCGACCTGATCGGGACCGATGAGGAATTCAAGGTCGTCAGCCTGCTGCAAGCCGTCGATCAGGGCCTCTTCTGATGAAGACGGGCGGCTGTCCTCGGCTCTCCCTCTGGCCCCTGACCGGGACCTGGTTCCGGGCCCTGAACCTGAGGCACTGGAAGACCCGGCTGAACACGGAGCATTCGAGGACCACAAGGAGCCGTTTCAGCAACGCCTCGGCCTCGACCCCGCTCCATCGCATCCTCTACCTCGGCGAGAATCACCAGGTTGCCATCTATGAGGTCGGAGCGCTCCTCGGCAACCCGAACGCTCCCCTGTCTAGCCCAAAAGGTTCATGGATATTGATGAGCCTTCAGATTACTCTCCATCATGTCGCCGATCTATGCGATCCGGGCCAGCAGAAGCTCATCGCAACCAATGACCAGGAATTAA
Organism: Planctomycetales bacterium; assembly: GCA_027451455.1. Classification (GTDB taxonomy): domain Bacteria; phylum Planctomycetota; class Planctomycetia; order Isosphaerales; family Isosphaeraceae; genus JAKAUH01. Next base: position 9,870 of record DAIDJI010000110.1, read on the forward strand.
CAGGCCAATGGGCCAACAGCACGGCCGCCGCCCCGACCCAGCGCCTCGGGGAAGCCCTCCATGCCGTCCCGATGCTGGAAGGCTTCATCTTCCCCTCCTCAAAGGTCGGGAGCCGCAATCTGGCCATTTTTCCGGACAGACTGGATGCCCGAAGCTCGATCCTGTTTGCGAATGACCTGGATTCCCGGGTCGAGCGCCTTCGATAACGTTGCGGTCGGCTCTTCCTCGTCACGACATCCCCGGCAGAAGCTTGACGATCTTCTGCCATCGGGTCTCGCGCTCCTGCTGGATCGCGGCAATCCTCTGGTGGATCCAGGCGACGGCGTCCTGCGGGCCGGTGACGCCCGGGATGGCCTGGTCGGGGCGTGGTGCGGTCGGCGGCGGGACGACCGGGCGCGTCGGCGATGGCGCTGGTGTTGGCCGTGCGGCCGGGGACGGCGAAGCGGCAGGCGCCTCCGAGGCCGAGGGAGCCTCGGCCGGTTTCGGCGGTGGCGCCGGTTGCGATCTTGGCGGGAGGGTCGGGATCGGCCTGGCCGGCGCAGCAGCGGGGGCGGGGGCTGGCTTGCTCGACGATCTAGCGAGTTCCTCCCTCAACTCCTGAAGCTCGCGGGTGAGGTCGTGCAGGCGGTCCAGTTCCTCGCGAATGACGTCCATCTGCTCGCGGTGCATCGAGCTGAACATCTGGACGAGCATCCCCATCGCCTGCTGGAACTGGTCGAACATCTGCTGCTGCATCATGCTGAACTGATGGACCAGCGGGACCAGCGCTGACTCGGTGATCTCGGGATGCATTCGGCCGGAGTCGTTGACGAGCTCGACGCCGGCAGCCGAGGCGACCACCGGCATTGGCGGGATGGGCATCGATGTCGAGAAGCCGGAGAACGCGGCGAGCGACGGGACGGCCGGAGAGGGACGACGAGCCAGAGTGCCCTGGCCCGAGGGAGCCGACCACCCGACCGAGGAGCCGGCCTCGGGATCAAGGCTGTCGTCGGCGGCATGGACCCGAACGCGAATCCGGTATCGGCCGATCCCCAGGACGTCGCCCTCGACGAGCGGGCCGAAGCGGGCCGGCTCGGCGTTGATCGAGAGG
>DAIDJI010000111.1 GCA_027451455.1 Planctomycetales bacterium
CTGGGAGGCCGCCGACTATCTGGTCCGGACCGGACAGGCCGCGAAGGCCGTTCCGTACCTCGACCGCTTCCTCAAGGCCGAGCCCGACGACGCCACGATGATCGCCGTCCGCGACCGGTTCGGCCTCGGATCGTTCCTCCGGCTGGATGCCGAGCCGGCCACGAAGCCCTTCGCCCGTCCGCTCGCGGACCGGCTGGCCGCCGCGGCGCGCCGCTACGCCAGCCGTCCCGGCGAGATCGATCGGCTGATCCGCGAACTGCTCCTCTCGCCGGCCGAGCGGGAGTTCGCCCTTCGGCGGCTCTGGGAAGCCGGCCCTTACGCCGTCCCGCCAATGCTGGCGGCGCTTCGGCAGCCCGATCTCTCGGCCGGCGATCGAGCCCTGATCGTCGGGGCCATGGGACGGTTGCAGACCTCGGCCGTCGCCCCGCTGGCCGCGGCTCTCGACTCGCCCGAGCCGGCCGTCGCCTCCGCCGCCGCAAACGCACTCGGCGCCATTGGGCGGCCCTCCTCCATCCCGTTCCTGACATTCTCCGCCACCTCGTCCACGGTCGATCCGTCGGTTCGGTCGTCGGCCCGCGCGGCGATCGAGGCGATCACCGGTACTCCTCTCGATCCGACCCCCGGCGCCTCGGTTCGGACGCTCGTCGATGCCGCCTGGGCCTACCACCGGGCCGTCTCCGAAACTCCCGACGAGCCGGTTGTCCTCTGGACCTGGGACGCCGCCCGCAGGACGCCGACGCCCCAAGAGTTGACCCCGGCCGACTGGCGGACCGCCCTCGGTCGGCACTTCGCCGACCTGGCCCTCCAGCTCGATTCGAAGAATGCCCCGGCGATCGCCGCTCGGGTCAGTCTGATCATCGCCGCGGCTGTCCGCCGGGTGAGTCCCGACGCCGTCGCGACCCGAGAGCCGGCCGCCTTCGCCGCGGCGACCGCCGCCGGACGCCCGATCCTCACCAGCGTCGTCGAAACGGCGATCGCCGATCGCAAGACCGACCTCGCCGCCGCCGCCCTGATCGCCCTCGCGAAGATCACCGACAAATCCGCGCTCGCCGGCACCACGCGGCATCCCGACATCCTGGTCGCGGCCCTTACGAAACCCGGACGACGGCTCCAGTTCGCCGCGGCCAGGGCCATCGTCGAACTCGCCCCCGATCGCCCCTTCCCCGGCGCAGGACAGGTTGCCGAGACTCTCGGGCGGTTCCTCGCCGATGGCGGGCGGCCCCGCGCCGTCGTGATCGACCACAACCCGAGCCGAGGCGCGATGGTCGCCTCAGCCCTCGCGGGAATCGGCTATTTCGCCGAACTCGAAGGAAACGGACGACTCGGCTTCCTGGCCGCGGCCGGCTCCGCCGACGTCGAACTGGTCCTCGTTTCCTACGACCTGCACCAGGGCTGGCTCCTTACCGATACGCTCGCGAACCTCAAGGCCGACGCCCGGACCACCACATTGCCGCTTTATGTGTATGGACCCTACGATTATCGCTATAAACATCCAAATCTGGCGGAGGATTTCCCCGGTATGCGGTTCCTGGTCCCGTCGTCCGAGCCGGCGGTGATCGAGGGCCAACTTGGCGGCCGTCCTTCAATGCTGACCGAGGCGGAGCGGATCGCCTACGCCCGCGAGGCCGCCGCCCTGCTCGCCCGGATCGCGGCGACGCCCCGGAGCCCGCTCGCCAGCGGTCTCCGGACGATCGAGCCGACCCTCGCCGCCGCTCTCCGATCGCCCGAGGCCGCCGGGTCGGCCGCCGCTGTGCTCGCCACCCTCCCCAATCCCAACGGCATCCGCGCCCTCGCCGATGTCGTGCTCGATCCCTCTCGCCCCGCCGCCTTCCGCACGGAAGCCGCTCGTCGCCTCGCCGATGCACTCCGTCGCTTCGGACCACTCTTGACGCGCGATCAGGAAGCCCGGCTGGTCGCCACCATCGAGACCGAGTCCGAGACCGCCGTTCGAAAAGCTCTCGGCGAGGTTGTCGTCGCCTTGCGTATCAAGCAATAGTTCGTCGTCCGTGAAACAAACGTCCGAAGGACGGCGTTCAGGAGGGAGGAGATCGGTGGTCGTTGGGCGAGCCTGGTGGTCCGGTTGACAGACCATCCAGATCGTTTGCTGACCACTGGAGAGGAAAACCATGCCGCTCGACCTGAGGACGATCCCTGGTGCGGCGGGACCGAGGCGCGGTGGCGTCGGTGGTCTCTCCGTTGGTGACGAGAATGGATTGCCGGGCGTGGTCGGCAATAGCCCGATGCTCCAGGAAGTCATCCGGACGACCCGACGCGTCGCGCCCTCGCGCGCCTGCGTCTTGATCGTCGGTGAGACGGGAACCGGCAAGGAACTGATTGCCCGAGCGATCCACGACCTGAGTCCGCGCGCCACCGGCCCTTATGTGCGGGTCAACTGCGGGGCCCTCACCGAGAGCCTGCTGGAAAGCGAGTTGTTCGGCCACGTGAAGGGATCGTTCACCGGCGCCCACGACAACCGGACGGGCCGGTTCGAGGCCGCACACGCCGGTAGCATTTTCCTCGACGAGATCAACAGCACCTCGCCGAAATTGCAGGTAAAATTGCTCCGGGTATTGCAGGAAGGCGAATTCGAACGGGTCGGCGACAACAACACCAAGAAGGTGGATACCCGGATCATCGCCGCGACCAACCGCGACCTCCTGGAAGAGATCGAGGCCGGCCGGTTTCGTGAGGATCTGTATTACCGGTTAAATGTGGTCCCGGTGTATTTGCCTCCACTCCGCGAGCGGCGGGATGATGTTGAGGCGCTGGTGATGTTCTTCCTCGGTCGATATGCCGAGCAGAACCGTCGCGAGGTTCGCCGCGTGCATCCCGAGGCGATGCGTCTGCTCCGCGAGCACGACTGGCCGGGAAATATCCGCGAGCTTCAAAACTACGTCGAGCGCGCGGTGATCCTCGGGACAGGCCCGGAATTGCTCGTCGAACACCTTCCGCCGCAGCTTCGGGGGCAGTCCGTCCCGCGGCCCATCCGCCCAAGGGCCGGCTCGGCCGACCTCCCTGCGCTCTGTGCCGAGCTGGTCCGGCAGGGCGTGCGTGCCGCCGGTCCGTCCTCGAATGACCTGTATGATCGAATCGTCGGCCGGGTCGAGCGCGAACTGATCCAGCAGGTTTTGCAGTCGTGCGACCGCGTGCAGATCAAGGCCGCGGCCCGGCTGGGGATCAATCGAAACACCTTGCACAAAAAACTCTCGGAATTCCGCCTCGACGAGTCCGTCCCTGGCGATACCCTCAACGGCGACGGCCACGACGACACACCGGCCGGCGACTCCGCCCCATCACGCCCCGGCCCCGACCCGGGCGGGTTCGAGGACGATTGATCCTCGCGCAGGAACAACTCCCGGGCGCTGAAAGTCCCCTCCCCCACGCGAGACCAACAGCCCCGCCCTCCAGGCCATTTATCGGATACGCGAAATGCAATCCAACACGATGGCGAGCCCAATCGAATCGGGCCCACTGAAGCTCGATCGACTCCATAACGGCGACTGCCTGGAGCTGTTCCGAAGGGTAGACGATGGGACGGTCGACCTGGTTTTTGCCGACCCTCCATTCAACATCGGCTATGATTACGATATCTACGACGATCGCCGTGACGAACGGGCGTACCTGGACTGGTCGATGGCCTGGGGCCGAGAGGTGGTCCGGGTCCTGAAGCCGGAAGGAACGTTCTGGCTGGCGATCGGCGACGAGTATGCCGCCGAGCTGAAGGTGTTGTTTCACCGCGAGCTGGGGCTCACGCTCCGAAGCTGGGTGGTCTGGTACTATACGTTTGGGGTTCACTGCACGAAGAAGTTCACCCGTAGTCACGCCCACCTGTTTTACTTCGTGCGTGACCCCAAACGTTTTACCTTCAACGACGAGGAGATTCGGGTTCCCTCGGCGCGTCAAATGGTGTACTTCGACACCAGGGCGAATCCGAAGGGTCGGCTGCCGGACGACACCTGGATCCTCCGCCCGCAGGATGTCCCCGAGGGCTTTGGCGCCGAGGGAGACACCTGGTATTTCCCCCGGGTCTGCGGGACGTTCAAGGAGCGCGCCGGCTGGCACGGCTGCCAGATGCCGGAGCAACTTCTCGGCCGGATCATCCGGTCGTGCTCCAACCCGGGCGAGCTGGTTCTCGATCCCTTCGGTGGAAGCGGGACGACGCTGGTCGTCGCGAAGAAGCTCGACCGGCGGTTCCTCGGCTTCGAGCTCTCGCCCGACTACGCCGAGGCGATCCAAAAGCGGCTGGATGAAGCCCACGTCGGCCAGGCGCTCTCGGGGAGTCCCGAGCCGACCGTCGGCGGCAAGGGCCGCGCCCGGTCGGCTCGGAGTTAGTGCCGACAATTCGATCTGACTCCCCGAAGTCGGCGTCCAGCAGGAAATCCCATTTCCCTGGAGCCTCGATCCCGGAGCTCGACACGCTCGGCATCGAGCGGCGACGACATGGAATGTCAACACGCGGAGTGGCGTGCGTGCGGTAGATGAGCCTCGATTGCTTCTGTGACAGCAGGCGCAAGGCCATGTTATGCCGATCCTGCACGGATCGGGTCCTGGCTCGCGCCGACTTCCTTGAGATTTCTTGATTTTTTATAGAAACCTCTTGCCCATCGATCGGATCGCCACTAACCTCAGGGTAGTGATTCGGGGTGCGAGGGCGTCTGTGGCGAGATAGACGTCGATACGGCGGATCATTCGATTCGCGAACGCTGGTTCGATGTGCAGAAATGGCCGATTTTATCGATGTCGCCGGAATCTGCGGCTGCCGGCGGTGTGCCCATGGATCGCTGGTTGTGAGCTTCGGATTCCGCGCGCGGCCCTGATCCACCCGTGACACCAAGGCGAGGTCGGCCGGTCTCCACCGGCGCGGCCGGGCTGGGGCGTCGCGAATGGAGCTGGCATGCTGCTTGCCGGATCTGGATGAAGGGTTTGTCCCTCGGTCACTGGCTCTTTTTCGACTCTCCTGGTTCTTTATCCATTTCGAAGAGGATGCTCATGAAAGGTCGTCGTGCGTTCACGCTGATTGAACTGCTGGTCGTCATCGCGATCATCGCGGTGTTGATCGCGCTGTTGCTCCCCGCGGTGCAGGCCGCTCGCGAGGCTGCCCGCCGGGCCCAGTGCATCAACAACCTGAAGCAACTGGGGCTGGCGATGCAAAATTATGTGTCGCAGCAGGGCTCGTTCCCGCCCCAGGTCCAGAACGGTGGGATCCATTCGGTCTGGGGCACGCCGTACTTCGACCCCTGGCCGCTCGACTGGTCGGCCTCGATCCTCGGGCAGATGGAGCAGCAGCCGCTCTACAATGCCCTGAATTTTTCCCTCTCCTCGGGCGTCGGTGGCGATTACCAGAACCGGACCGTGATGGCGACGCAGGTGGCCACCTTGCTCTGCCCGTCCGAGGACAAGCGGATCGGCAACCAGATCGTCGGTGGGATCCAGTCGACGAAGAACTATCACGTCAACGTCGGGGGGCCGTCGTGTATCTCGGCGTACAGCGGGATCGTCGTTCCGATGGTCCAGGATGGCTACGGCTACAACGGCCTTGGCTACACCAACAGCAACCTGGGGTCCGTCGGGTTCCAGTCGATCACCGACGGGACCTCGAACACGGCGCTCCTGAGCGAGACCCACACCGGGAGCGGTCCCGGTGCCAATCAAGTGACGCTCACCACGGTCGGCCGGCGGGGCGATACGTACCTCTGGCGCCCGAACGGGCAGTCGACGACCGGCTATGATGTCGGCATCAATGGCACGTCCATCGCGTTGTCGTTCGTCCAGGCGTGCAAGGCGGTACCTGGCTCGACCCCGGCCTTCGGCACCCTGCAACCCCCCAACGGCGATGTCTGGATCGGCGGCAACCCCGGTTCTTGCATGATGTGGGACGCCTACAACCACTTCATGCCCCCGAACTCCCACGGCTGCGATTCGACCACCGACGGGAACACCGGCGGTTATGCGTCGATCGCCGACGCCTTCCCGCCCGCGAGCAATCACCCTGGCGGCGTCAACATCGGCTTCGGCGACGGCTCGGTCCACTTCATCAAGGATACCGTGGCGCTGAATATCTGGTGGGCGCTCGGTTCGCGCAACCTGGGCGAGGTCATCTCGTCGGACGCCTATTGATCCGATCAACCCAACCGACTCACCTCGACGGGCGGCACCGGGAACAGCCGGTGCTGCCCGTTGGCCGTTGGACTCATGACCACGATTTCGACCAACCTTCCCTCAGGAGATCTCTCCATGCGGATGACCCGTCTGGCCCTCGCCGCGGCGGCCCTGCTCTCGACCTTCGTCGTTCCCGGCTGTGGCGATGGGACGGCACCGGCCCCCAGCCAGGAAGCTCTGACCAAGCCGGCCGACACCTCGCAGTTCGGCGGGATGATGGATCAGATGAAGTCGAATGTCGATAAAAACAAGAAGCATTGATCCAGTAAATTCGTCCGGCCCGGCCCGGCCCGGCCCGTCCCGGTCGCACTCCGGCCATCCGGGCCGGTCGGACGAGATTTTTTGCTTTATGCTCCACGACTCCAGGCCGCTCGGCGATGATGTTGAGTGACGGCCTTCACATGTCGCTTCATAGGAATTTCACCTGTCGCCTGATCGCTTCGCCGTGCCCATTCTGGAACGAGCGGAAACGCGCCTCGGTCACGCCCAACAGCCGCTGCGCCTCCGGGTTGATATTGTGGGCATGAGTCCATGACCTGTGCCTCCGGCTTCAGGCCGCCTCATCCGCTTCCACATCAAGGGTTTTTACCGCGTTGAGGCCGCCTCTTGCTCCTTGCACCTGAGGTATTGCGGGATCGGGTCATACCTACTACTCTGGCTTAATTGTAGAAAACCACATTAGGGCCCTGTCACGCGATCGACCGGGTTGCGGAACGTTGAAAACATTGGAAGGTGTTGCAAATCGATGCGCACCGTGTTTTTTCAGTACGGAGATTACGGGGACGCTTATCGGCGATTGCAGTCCGGGGGCGCCGAGACCTATCGCGACCAGCGCCACACCGTGGATTTCGTCGCCTCGCTGGCTCCGGGGCACGAGGTGACGACGGTGGCCATCTGCGATCGCGAGCACGATGAGGAACTGGGCCCGGGATTGCGGTCGATCGGGATCTCGTCCGAAGCCGGCTGGGATCGGCGCCAGATGCGGCCGCTTCTGGATCGGCTCGCGCCGGAGGCGCTGATCTGCCGGACGCCGATCCCGGCCGTGCTGGGGTGGGCGGCGGACAGGCGGGTCCTGACGCTACCTTCCTTCGCGGATATCTTCACGAACGTGAATCTGAGAGAGCGGTTAAGGAACTGGCGGCTGGCTCGTGCGATCCGTCGTTGCATCTGGCCGTGTGTCGCGAATCACAGTCTCTCGGCATCTCGATCGCTGGCGCGGCTTGGTCTGAGGCCGGAAGAGATTGTGCCCTGGGACCATTGTCGGATCCTGCCCGCGCGCGAGACCAAGACGGCCCCGCCGCCGTTCCGGCCGTTCCGGCTGTTTTTCGCCGGGGAGCTCAGCGAAACGAAGGGGGTGGGGGATTGTATCGAGGCGGTTGCGATCGCCAATCAGGCCGGCGCGGCCGTTGAACTCGTGCTGGCCGGGAAGGGCGACGCCGGGAAATGGTCCGAACTGGCGCGGCGGCGGGGTATCGAGGATTTGGTCCGCCTGCTTGGCGTGATCCCCGCGGAACAGGTGATAGCGGAGATGCGGGAGAGCGACGCGGTGGTCGTCTCCAGCCGGCACGATCACCAGGAGGGCTTGCCCAACACAATCTTCGAGGCGCTGGCCTCAAGGAGCCCGCTGATTGCCTCCGACCATCCGGCGTTCGTCGAGCGGCTTCGGTCGGAGGTGGATTCGCTCCAATACCGGGCCGCCGATCCCCGTGACCTCGCCCGCCAGGTGCAGCGGCTCATCCGCGAGCCCGATCTGTATGAGCGGCTCTCGGACGCGAGCCCCGAGGCGCTGGCAGACCTGTACGTCGGGGTGGAATGGACCGAGATGGTCGCCCTTTTCCTTGCCGATCCGCTGAACGCCGGCGGATGGGTCGGGCCCCTTTCCCTGGCGGCCCTGGACAAATCGAGGTTGGCCCGCGGCCGCCTCGCGCCGCAGCAACGCGGGGCCTAGGTCGAGCGAGCCGACAGAGCGCTCTCGTCTCGGATCTCGCGCGTTGGGCTCCATCGGCCAGGCTCTGGGATCGGCCGTTCTCTGATCCGATGTCTCGGGGAGCGAGAACATGGATAAGTCCAAACATTTGTGTACGGCGATCGAGAGATCCTCTCGCGGGGTATCGCGGTCCTTGTGATCTTCGCGGCCGACGGGGTCCCCTGGCCCAGGGCATGTCTTTCGTTCCGGGGCGGTCGGCGATTCGCGCACGGGGTCGGGCGGGATATCCTGGGTGAGACGTGGGCGGTCGCGATCGATCGGCCCGGTCTTCCTCACTGGAGCGTGCCCAACGTGGCCGAGCGGCCCCCATTCTCGCGATGGCGACGCCTCCCGCCGGTCTTCCGGACGGGTGAGAACCGGCCGATCGGCTCCGGCAAGGAGCTCGATCGGATCATCCTGTACCTGCCCACGCAGGTGCTCGACCTCGCCGAAACGCTCGCGCAGCGGGCCGGCATCCCGGTCCTTCAGGAATACTGCGAGCGGCTCCTCACGCACGCGATCGAGGAGGAACACCTTCGCCTCAAGGTCGCTCGCTTCGAGTCGCGCCGGGCTGCCGACGACGGGATCCTCGAGATCGAGGAAGACCCCGACTACCGCTCCGAATGGCAGGGGAGCGCCCAGGTCGGTCCAACCCCCCTGCCCCAACCGCCCGGCGACGCCCTCGCCGTTGACCTCGTCCTCGCCGATGGAGACGAATCGCAGATGCTTCCCGGTCCCGTGAATCCCGACGAAGTCGAGGGCGAAGCACACGTGATCCACGACGCCGAACCCCCCGCGATCGAGCCGGTCGTCGAGGCCGAGCCGGTCCAGACCGTCCGCCTTGCCGCCGACCGATCGGCGCTCGAGGTCCTGGCCCGGCACGTCGGCCAGGGAAACGATGAGCTGGGATTCCTGCCGTGTCTCCGTCGGGGGATGGCCGTTCCCCGGGCAAAAATCACCGAACTGATCCACGCCCTGACCCAGCTCGAATCGGATCTTCGAGGCGTCTCGGCGATCGAGCGGGGCCTGGCGCACGCCCTGCACCGCCTGGCGCTGGAGTCTCAGGTTCTGCTCACCGACGCCTGGCCGGGCGCCTTCGACGGCCCGATGATCGCCGCGATCCGGTCGGTGCAAGAGGCCGTCGAGCGGGTTCTCTCCGGCCAGGACATTCGCTACTATCCCAGCAACGCCGCGGCGCCCGCGGCCTCGGAGCCCTTGCCTTGACCGAGACCTTGACCATGTCCCCCGCCCCGATCCCGATCGGCGACGGCCGATCGTCGACCGCCGCCTTCCGCCCCGCCGATCTGGATTCGCTCCGTGAAGTCGTCCGCGACCGGGTCGCCGCCGGGGAGGCGATCTATCCCCAGGGCGGCGGGACCGCGCTCGACTACGGCGGCATCCCCGCTCGACCGGGCGTCGCGGTGGATACCCGATCGCTCGACCGACTGATCGACTACCCGGCCGCCGACATGACCATCACCATCGAGGCCGGCATGACCCTCGCCTCGCTCCGGTCGATCCTCGACGGCCAGGGTCAGAGGCTCCTGATCGACGCCCCGAATCCCGACCGCGCCACCCTCGGCGCCATCTACGCGACCAACACCTCGGGCCCCCGCCGATTCGGATGGGGACGGCCCCGCGATCAGATCATCGGCGTGGCCTTCGTCACGTCCGACGGCGCCCTCGTTCACGGTGGCGGACGCGTCGTCAAGAATGTCGCCGGCTACGATTTTCCCCGCCTTTTGACCGGCTCGATGGGGACGCTCGGCGTGCTCGCGCAGCTCACGCTGAAGGTCCGGCCGAAGCCCGAGGCCACTGCGATCGCCTGGGTTCCGATGCCCGATCCTTCGGCGATCGCCGATCGGCTCGACGCGCTGAACACCTCGTCAACCCGTCCGGTCGCGATCGAGCTTCTGAACGCGCCCGCCGCGGCGATCGTCGGCCGGCTCGCCGGCGCGGGGCTTCCGGCCGAGGCGCCGGCGCTGGTCGTCGGTTTCGAGGACAACGCCGATTCCGTCCGCTGGCAGCTCGAACGCCTCGGCGCCGAGGTGGGCGTGACGGATCGGACCGTCGTCGAGGGCGAGTCCGCGCGCTCCCTCTGGGACGCACTCACCGCCTTCCAGGCCGAGGCGCCCGGGCCGCTTTCGTTCGTGGCGAACGTCCGGCCGTCGTCAGTCGCCACGATGGTTCAATCGCTCGATCCCTCGCGATGGGCGGCGCAGGCGCACGCCGGGAACGGGATCGTCCGCGCCCATGCCCTCGGCGACTGGACGCCCGACGACGCCGAGGCCGCCATCGCCCCGCTCCGCGCCCGTGCGGTCCAGGACGGCGGCAACCTGATCCTCTCCCGATGTCCGACCGACTGGAAAGCTCGCCTCCGCGTCTGGGGCGAGCCGAGAGCCGACTGGGCGATCGCCGAACGCATCCGCGCTGCGCTCGATCCGCATCAGGCGATGAATCCAGGGCGATTCGTGGTCGGATAAGCCGCGGCCCCATCGCGTAATTCTTTGCTTTTCCCCCTCGCCTCGCTTACGCTGACATCTGTCCGGGGTGCGTCCGGCAGAGGTCCGAGCGAGGGGAGGCCGCGGTCATGCGATGGGGTCTGGGGCCGGTCTTCGTTTATGATGGCCTCGCGGCGTCCCGGCGATGGCAGACTTACGCCGTCCGGACGTTCGGCGGCGCGATGTTGTTCCTCGCCATCTTCTCGGTCGTTTCCTCGTGGACATGGTCGTATGAAGATTCCATGACGTGGAGGGAATACGCCGCGATCGGCGAGTCGCTGTTCTACGGGATCATCGGCGTCGAGATCACGCTCGTGAT
>DAIDJI010000112.1:0-7819 GCA_027451455.1 Planctomycetales bacterium
TGGTGGTCAACGATGCACCGCTCTCCTCGGTCGCGACGGCCATCGCGCCCCAGACCGAGGGCAATACCTTCACGGTTGAGATCGGGACGTTCACCGACGCCGATCCCAATGGCCAGCTTGGCGACTACACGGTGACGATCTCCTGGGGCGACGGTCAGACGTCGACAGGCAGCCTCACGCAGCCCGGCGGCTCCAACACGCCGTTCGTCGTCATGGGGACGCATTCGTACGCCGAGGAACGCCCCAACGGCTCGCTGAGCGGCCCGGGAAGCTCGCCTTACCAGGTGACCGCCCAGATCACCGACACCGATCAGCACCTCGGCACTCCGCCGTCGGTGCCCCGGTCGACGACCAGCATCGTCAATACGATCGCGGTCAACGACGCCGCCATCACGCTGACCCCGACCACCGGCACGACCGTGACCGAGGGCAGCTCGTCCACCATCACGCTGGCGACGCTGGTCGACGGCGATCCGGGTGGCAATCCAAGCGATTACGTCGGGACCGTCTCGTGGGGCGACGGCTCGACCTCGGCGCTGAGCGCCTCGAACTTCGTCCCGGTCCTGGATAGCAACCACCATCCGATTCCGGGTGACTTCTACGTTCAGGCGACGCATAACTACACCGAGGAGAGCCTGCACCAGCCGACGGGCAAGTTCGTCGCCTCGGTCCAGGTGTGGGACACCGACGGCATCCGGCCGACCGCCAGCCCAACCGTGACCGCAACGGCGACCCCGTCGATCCTGGTCAAGGATGCGGCTCTGACCTCGACCGGCACGGCCCAGACTCTGACGGCCACCGAAGGCGCCTCAACCGGCAGCATCGGGGTCGCGACGTTCCAGGACGCCAACACGTCCGCTCTCAACGAGGTCCCGTCGTCCCCCGGCGCGGACTACACGGCCGTCATCAACTGGGGCGACGGCAGCACGTCGGCGGGCTCGGTCCAGCCGGCGAACAACGCCGGACTCTTCAATGTCTACGGGACCCACACGTATGCTGAAGAGAATACGCCTCTCAATCCTCAGTACCAGGTTACGGTGACCATTACGGACGACGGCGGTCAGAGCACCGTCGCGACCAATACGGCCATCGCCGTGAAGGACGCGCCGCTGACGGCTCTCAACCCGCCGACCTATCCGATGACGAACATCCCGCTGACGACCGGGATCAACTCGGGCTCGATCTCAGTCGGACAGTTCGTCGATGCGGATCCGAACGGCGTGCCGTCCGATTACAAGGCGACGATCTACTGGGGAGACGGCTCGTCGTCCGCGGCGTCGAGCTTCTTGACCTCACCCTCGCCGATCGGGGATCCCGCGGGGACACTGGTCAACGTGGTCGGGAGCCATACGTACTCACTCAAGGGTTCGTACCGGATCCTGGTCATTGCCTACGACACCGACGGCGGGTCGACCTCAGGGCGTCCGGTCGCGGTCATCTACGACTCGACGGCGATCGTCACCGATCCGCCGGCGGGGGCTACTTCGATCTCGCTGACGACCCGGCCGATCGGCGTCTCGCCGCTCGTCCAGACAACCGCCAGCACGACTCCAAACACCAGCTCCGGACCGCGTACAGCCGTGGTCGACGCCGCCCTGAGCGCGATCGTCGCCCAGGGAACGACCGTTGGCCAGGACGGCACGTCGGCGCTCGGTGTGCACAAGAAAAATCTGGCGTTCATCGGCTGATGCGATGATCGCTGGCCGGGGCGGGGATTTCTTCATTCCCCGCCCCGGTAAAACAGACGCCGGAGCCCTGGACCGGGATGTCCCGTAAACTCCGAAACCGTATCCCGGGGCGAACCGACGAGCAGATGGCCAGGCGGCCCCCCCACCTGGCCCCTGCACGTTGCGTCGCCCCGGGCTCCCGCAAAACGGACCCTGGCCCGACGTGCTGGGTTCCATCGAGCGATGGCCGAAAACTGATCGCTCGAATTCTCTTGTGAGTAAGCGGAAAAAGTTGCTCCCACCAAGGGGCGAAACATGAGATCCGACGTCTCTCTGACGATGATCGTGAAGGATGAGGAATCGAATCTGGCGGCCTGCCTGCAATCGGTCTCGGATCTCGTGGGCGAGCTCGTCATCGTCGACACCGGCTCGGTCGATCGGACGCGGGAGATCGCCCTCGAATTCGGGGCCCGGGTCTACGACTTCCACTGGATCGACGACTTCTCGGCAGCCCGAAACGAGGCCCTGGATCATGCTCGGGGCCGCTGGATTCTCTGGCTCGACGCCGACGAGCGGTTCGACGCCGATGGCCGCCGTCGGCTCGCGAGGCTTCTGGAGAGCCTGGGCGACGAGAGAGCCGGCTACATCATGAAACAGGTCTGCCTCAGGCAATCGACACTGACCGGGCCCATCCGCCACGACGATAAGGTGGTCCCGCAGGTTCGACTGTTCCCGCGAACTCCCGAGTACCGATGGGAGCACCGCGTCTACGAGCAGATTTCCCTCTCGATCCGCCGCGCCGGGGGCGAGTTGCGCGAGACGGACATCGAGATCCAGCACCCGGGCTATGAGGACCCGAGTCTCCATCGCCGGAAGATCGAGCGAAATCTGCGTCTGGCGCGGATGGAATCGCTGGAGCGGCCCGTCGACCCATACGTTCAGTACACGCTGGGCCTCTTCCTTGAGATGCTCGGCGATGACGAGGCCGCTCTCGGCCCGCTTCGCCGGGCGCTCGGGCTGGTGGGTGTGGGCGCCTCCTACGGGCCGACGCTCTTTGCGATGACGGCCCAGGCGCTCCTTCGGACCGCCGGGCCCCATGAGGCCCTTGCCGTCTGCCGAGCCGGCCGCGAACGATATCCGGAGAACGAGGAACTGCGGGGCCAGGAGGCTTACCTCCTTCCCGACGCCCATGACCTGCCTGGAGGCGAGGCCCTCCTGCGCCGGCTTGCAACCCGACCGGGGATCTACCCGGCCTCGCTGGAGGCGGACCTTTCTCGATACGCCCGCCATCACCTGGCGATTCTCTGTCGAAGCCTCCGCCGGTACTCGGACGCCGAGGCCCACTGGCGTGATCTCCTCGACGAGGCGCCTGGTTTTGCCCGAGGTTGGCTCGAGCTGGGGGAATTGTACCTGTCAACCGGGCGGTGGCCCGACCTGGAGCGGGTCGCCCGGCACGTGGACGCGCACCTCGGAAGGTCGGAGGACGCCGCGGTCCTGCGGTCGCGCGGGATGCTGGCTCGCCGGGAATTCCACCAGGCCCGCGAACTGCTGCTGCGGCTCATCAAGGTGGTGCCCCGGTCGTTGCGGCCCCGACAGGCGCTGAGCCACGTTCTGCTGCTGGAGGGACGCGACCCGGCCGCCGCCGAACAAGCGTTACTGGATGTTCTGGCGATCGAGCCAAACGATACTCAGGCGGCGAGGAACCTGGAGATTCTCCGAGATCGTCTGCGCGACCGCCGGCGCACTGTCATCATGGCCGAGGGGGCCGAGTCCCGAGGATGATCGTCCCATGGAGATTCTTTTCGTCCATAAAGAGTACCCCGGGCAGTACGGCCAGATTGCCCACTCGCTGGCTGAGCGCGATGGGCACACCTGCACGTTTGCGTACTCACGGATCGCTGACAGGCACCAGCAGGCCCTCGCGGATGGTCGACCGGTGAATCTGGGGCTTGGCGGCCCCGAGCGGTCGGAGGCCGCGACTCGTGTTAGTGCAAACGGTGACCTGATTTATCGAGGAGTCCGGCTGGTACCTTACCGGGCCCGGGGGGCCTCCGCACAGACGCATACCTGCGGCCTTCATTTTGAGATCTCGATGTGGAACAACCAGGGTGCGCTGGATGCGGTTCGAGCCCGGCCGGAGATTCGGCCGGACCTGATCGTCGGCCACTCGTTCTTCGGCAATGCACTGTTCCTGGCCGATTATTTCCAGTGCCCGTTGCTGGCCTACTGCGAGTACTTCTACCGCCCGCACGGATCCGAGCTGGACTTCCGCCCAGAATTTCCGCCGACAGAACAGGATCGCCGGATGCACCGGACCTACAATGCCACGACCCTCCTGAACCTCGACGCGGCCTCGGCCGGAATCAGCCCGACAGAGTGGCAGCGGAGCACGTTTCCCGCTGAGTATCGTCCCAAGATCCGGACCATCTTCGATGGAATTGATCGGACGTTCTGGTATCGCCGACGGGGGCCTTTGCGCTCCATCGCCGGCCGACCAATCCCGCCCGGAACGCCGGTCGTGACTTACGTCGCCTACGGATTTGAGCCAACGCGGGGCTTCGATATTTTCATGCGGGTCGCCGACCGGATCTGTGCAGCCCGCGATGACGTGATCTTCGTCGTCGTCGGTGCCGATCGGACGTATTACGGACGTACATCCAACGATCCGTCCGCGGCGACATTCCGCGAGCAGGTTCTCGCCGAGCGTCCGTACGACCTGGACCGCTTTCTCTTCACCGGCCAGGTTCTGGAGGAGGACCTGGTGCGGATTCTAAGCCGGAGCGATCTGCATATTTACTTGACAACACCATTTGTACTGAGCTGGTCGATGATGAACGCCCTGGCCTGTGGCTGCACCGTTTTGGCGTCGGCCACTCCTCCGGTTCTGGAGATGATCGCCCATGGTGAGAACGGCCTGCTCGCCGTATTCGATGATGTGGAGGGGCTCGCCGATGAAGCGCTCCGCGTTCTGGATAACCCCGAAGCCTTCCGTTACCTCGGCCGGGCCGGGGAACGAATGATCGACGAGCGGTACAGCGTCGAAGCCGTACGGCCAAGAATCGCCTCGCTCTACGAGGAGATCGCCCGATCGGTTTGAAGAGCGGCGCGCCAACCGATCATGGCGGTGGGTCGAATCGTTGCCATACCGTGATTCTCACAAGGGAGCCACAATCCTCAAATGGTAAATCCACTGTGAGGACGGCGGCAAGAAAGGATGAGGAACTCGCAATCATGGGAGCCGATTGTGTGGAGACGCGAAGCACACGTATCCCGGGCGATTCTTCGACAGAGGTGCAAGTTTTGATTGTGGAGTCTCGTCCGACGCGTGGGTCTGGTGCCTCGTGGATGGTCCGACACCACCTGGTCGGACAGGGTGAGGCCATCGCATCAGGTAGGGCAAGTCCCCACACAGGGTATCGCATTCTTCCCGACTATCGACCCTCCTCGGACCGTGCTAGAATCGTTCGATTATTCCATTGGCTCCGGTATCGGTCGGCCGATTCGGTAAGCTTCGGAATTTCATTGCTTTCGAAGTGGATTGGTTCCAGGGACAGGACCGACACTGCCGTTTGCGAGCGACGGCGTCAGGGAATGCCCGATACCCTGGCTGGGAATGGTCAGGAACAACTGTGGGGCCAGAATGGTCCCGAGCACGTCGAATGGCCTGGTGTGACGAGGAATCATGGGGTGACGGCTCGCCAGAGGGGAATGGTGGGCCGGCCACGGATTCACTGGAGTTTCGTTTCCCTCGCGCAACCGGGAGAGATTCCGTCACCTGCTTATCCTGCTCGGTGGTTTGATTCGCTGCTCTGTCGGTGCCGATTCAAGCCTCTCTCCCCTTTCGACCCGAGAGGCCCATGGGCCGGTCATCTCACGGACCCGGGATTTGTCTCAAAGGGCCATGTCCGCCCCATTCGGAAAGGACATGAACCCTGAGTGAATCGGACAAGCCATTCCCTGGGAAAGCTCTCGATTCTGGGTTGGGAGTCGCCTCGTTGCAAGGACTCTCGAAGCCGATGCTGGGCTGAGTGCCGGGCCTATCAACCGACGGAGGACCATGGATTCTCTGCGGTATTTCGGTCGCCTTCACCGCTCGTATTTGGTGCCGGCCGCTGGTAAGAGCCGAATCGATCAACGGCCTTAGCCGGAACACATAGGACTACGATTTTGAGCAAGCCACGTGCGCCGGGACCTCCTGCACTGGCCGTTCCGCACCGTCAGGTAGTTTGTAAGAGGGCACCAACATGAGAATAGAAAACATCATGGCCTTCGAGCCCGCCAAGCAGGTTTTTTTCCGGGATCGTCGCGATGCGGGTCGGCAGTTGGCTCGAAAGCTTCATGGTTACGCTGGCCGGACCGATCTCCTGGTGCTGGGCCTGCCCAGGGGCGGCGTACCGGTTGCCTTCGAGGTTGCACTCTCACTGAACGCGCCTCTGGACATCTGCGTTGTCCGCAGGTTGGGGGCGCCTGGACTGGAGTCGGTCACGCTGGGAGCGGTTGCCGCGGGAGGGGCCTGGATTCTCGACGAGTCGGTGATCCGGGACCTTCGGATCAGCGATCGCGTCTTGCGCGAGGTCGCCGAGCAAGGGTTCCGCGAGTTGCGTGAACTCGAGTTGAGTTATCGGGGAGACCGGTCGGCGGCTGTGATCCGAGGCCGTACGGTGATCCTGGTCGACGAGGGCGCGACCACCGGACACACCCTCTCCCAGGCAGCGGCGGCTCTCCGGCGACACGACCCGGCCCGGATTCTCGTCGCCGTTCCGACCGCCTCCGTCACCGCCCGAGCTCAGGTTAGCCGCTATGTGGACGAATGGGTGGCTCTTCACGAGCCCGATCCCTTCGTCTCAATTGGTCTCGCTTACGACGAGTTCACCCGGCCGAGCATGGAACTCGTCCGAAACCTGCTGAGGTTGGCCGCGGGAAACTCGGTGAGGCAATGGTCCTAGTCATCGAAGGACCATAAGACCAGCGTTTCGGTGAATGGTCATTCCGTGAGAAGGCCCGATGAGGTCAGGCCGACGAATCCGAGCACATTTGTGGCGGACCAGCGAAGGGCCTTCGACCTGGATTACTTTTTTTCCGGCCGAGCTGGAGGGTAGGGGACGACGTCCGATCGCATCGCCCAGTCGTTCCATCGGGCCGACAGCTCTGTCACCTTTTCGGGATGTCGGGCCGAGAGATCCTCGTGTTCGACGCGATCTGTTTCGATGTCGTAAAGTTCCCACGGCTTCCCCTTCACGGCGACGAGCTTCCAGTCGCCCTCGCGGATGGCCCGGTTTCCCTCGTGCTCCCAGAAGATGGCCTTGCGGTCGATCCGACGGCCGGCAAACGCGGGGACGAGACTTTGACCTGGGAGCGGCTTCGCGTCATCCGGATACTTTCCGCCAGCCAGTTCGACGCAGGTTGCCATGATGTCGATGATATGGCCGGGCTCTCGGCGTAGCTCGCCTCGGGCCGCAATTCCGGCCGGCCAGTGGGCGATGAGGGGGGTGCTGATCCCGCCCTCGTGGACCCAGTGCTTGTACCGGCGGAAGGGAGTGTTGGAGACGTTTGCCCACCCCTCGCCATACGCAATATAGGTATCCGCAGGCCCAGGGAAGACGCGATCCCCCATCCGGATCGGATAGCCGTCTCTCGTCTGTGCGGGAACGCTGCCGGCCGCTGTCAGATCGGTTGGCTTCATCGGGGCGAAGGCTGGGCGATCTGGTCGAGGGATATTCGGGTGGCCCTTTTCCGGACGGCGTCCCATGCCCTCGGCGCAACCGCCGTTATCCTGGAGGAACAGGATCAGGGTGTTCTCGAACTGGCCGTTGCGTTTCAACTCCTGGACGAGCCTGCCGATACCGCGGTCCATTCGCTCGATCATGGCCGCGTAGACCTCCATTGCGGCGGCTTCCCACTTCTTGTCGGCAAGGGCGTCCCAGTTCTTCGCCGTTGGGCTCATTGGCTCTCTCGGGTCGATCAGGCCCAGTCGTCCGGCCTTCTCGAACCGGGCCCGGCGGATGGGCTCATAACCGGCGTCGTACTTCCCGCGATACTTTGCGATGTCTTCCGGGAGAGCCTGCATCGGCCAGTGTGCCGCCGTGAAGGCGACGTAGAGGAAGAACGGCCGCGTTCGGTGATCGCGGGCGTGCTCGCCGACGAACCGAACG
>DAIDJI010000112.1:7829-10920 GCA_027451455.1 Planctomycetales bacterium
TAGTACCGAGCGGGGTGGTACTCGGGGTCGGCATAGGCCGAGATCATTGTGTTGTCGCGGATCAGCGACGACGGATCGAAATAACTACCGGCCCCGTGGATCGTCCCGTAGAACCGGTCGAAGCCGCGGTTGAGCGGCCAGTTGTGTTTCGGACCGTCCGGCGCGGTGAACCGTGTCACGTGCCACTTGCCGACGGCCAGAGTTCGATACCCGGCGGGCCGAAGCACCTCGGCGATTGTCCGGCACCGTGAATTCAGGTCGCCTCGGTATCCGTCGACCCCGCGGTCGTCCATCATGTGGCCGATGCCGGTCTGATGCGGATAGAGCCCGGTCAGCAGGCTGGCGCGTGTGGGGCAGCATCGGGCGTTGTTGTAGAACCGGGTGAATCTCAGTCCGTTGGCGGCGAGAGCATCCAGGTTCGGTGTGGCAATCTCACTGCCGTAGCAGCCGAGATCGGAGAAGCCCATGTCGTCGCCAAGGATCACGACGATATTCGGCGGCGCAGCGGTCGCGCCTGGGCACAACAGAGCCGTCGCCACAATCGCGGCCAGGGTTCGGTGGAGCATCGCGAGGTCACTCCGGGATGGTCAGGCGCTGGCGGTATCGAGACGATCCATTGCGGCCGAATCGAGCTGGAGCTGTGTCCCGGCGATCAGGTCGTGAAGTTGCTCGACACTCGTGGCGCTGGCGATCGGGGCCGTGACGACGGGGCGGGCGAGCAGCCAGGCGATCGCGAGGCGGGCCGGCGTGGTGGAGTATCGGGCGGCGACCTCATCAAGCGCTGAGAGAATGCGAAGACCACGATCGTTGAGGTACTTCTTGACTCCCGCACCCCGCGCCTTGCCGGCTGCATCCTCCTCGGATCGATACTTTCCGGTGAGAAAGCCGCTGGCGAGCGAGTAGTACGGGATCACGCCGAGGTTGGCCTCTCGGCAGACCGGTTCGAGGTCACGCTCGAAATCGGCCCGCTCGGCGAGGTTGTAGTGCGGCTGGAGGCACTGGTAGGCCGGAAGGTTTTTTTCCTTGCTGATTCGGAGGGCCTCGGCGAGTCGGCTGCCCGAGTAGTTTGAGGCTCCGATCGCGCGCACCTTCCCTTGCTGGATCAACTCGCCGAAGGCGCCGAGGGTCTCTTCCAGGGGCGTCGAGGGGTCGTCCTTGTGCGCCTGGTAGAGGTCGATGTGATCGATTTTCAGGCGGCGGAGCGATTCCTCGACGGCTGCCCGGATACGAGTCGGCGAGAGGCCACTCATTCCCGGCCCCATCTCCATGCCAACCTTGGTCGCGATGAGGACACGGTCGCGTTTGCCGGTTCGTTCGAGCCATCGGCCGATGATCGTCTCCGATTCTCCGCCCTGGTTGCCAGGGGCCCATCGAGAGTAGACATCGGCGGTGTCGATCAGGTTGAGCCCGGCGTCGACGAAGGCGTCGAGTAGCCGGAACGAGGTGGCCTCGTCGGTCGTCCAGCCGAAGACGTTTCCTCCAAAGGCCAGGGGACCGGCTTCGAGGCCGGAATTACCGATGGGGCGCATCTTCATGATTGGTGACTCCTCCGCACTCGGGGCGCGGTCTCTTTTGTGTGCTGGGGATTCCGAGAAGGATAGGGGAGCCGGGCTCCGGCGACAACCTCCTGGCGGCCTCGAGTGGTCGGAGCGCCTCGGAGAAAAGCGGGTCGCCCGAAGGACCCGGCCCGGTGGCTTCCTCCGAATCGTTTCCTGTGGATAATGGGAGACGCTCACCCAGGATTTCCGAGGACCAGACGATCATGAAGCGCATCATCGGCATCCTGCTCTTCCATCAGCTTGCGGCAGCAACGCTCCTTGGAGCGCCCTTGAAGGTCCGAGTCGATCCTGGCGAGGTTTACCAGGCCATTGACGGATTCGGGGCCTCTGATGCCTGGCAGTGCGATATCGTCGGCCGGGACTGGCCGGAGGCGAAACGCCGGCAGATCGCCGAGCGGCTCTTCAGCCGCGAATTCGATTCGGACGGAAATCCGAAGGGCATCGGACTCTCGATCTGGCGATTTAACATCGGCGCGGGGACCGCCGAGCAGGGAGACGCCTCGGATATCCGGAATCCCTGGCGACGCGCTGAGTGCTTCCAACGCCCGGACAGGACGTATGACTGGTCCCGGCAGGCGGGGCAGAGGTGGTTTCTCGAGGCGGCTCGTCAGAACGGTGTCGAGTTGTTTCTGGCCTTCACCAACTCGCCGCCGGTCCATCTCACGCGGAATGGAAAGGGATACGCAACCCGAGGGGTCCCCGACCTGAACCTCAAACCGGGGGAATGGCCGGCGTTCGCCACGTTCCTGGCCGATGTTGTCGAGCATTTCGACCGGGCCGGGCTTCGTTTCGATTATCTCAGCCCGATCAACGAGCCTCAGTGGGACTGGGATAAACCCAACCAGGAGGGCACACCGGCGTCGAACATCGAGATCGAGGCCCTGGTCCGCCTGCTCTCGAAGGAGCTAGCTCGGCGCAGGCTGGCGACGAGGATCGTGATTGGCGAGGCCGGCTCGATCGCGCACGTCTCCGGGCGGGTGAAGGGCGACGGCCGGGACGATCAGGCGCGGTTTTTCTTCGATCCGGATTCGGCGTTCTTCCTCGGCAATCTGCCGAACGTCGCTCCGATCCTTTCAGCGCACGGCTACTTTTCCGTCTGGCCTCTGGAGGTCCAGGTGGAGAACCGTCGGAAGCTTCACCGGACGTTTCAGGGAGCGAATCCCCGGCTCGGCTTCTGGCAAAGCGAGTATTGCATTCTTGAGCCGCCGAACGACGAGGTCAAAGGCGGCCCGGGTCGGGACCTCGGTATGGACCTCGCCCTCTACGTGGCCCGGATCATTCACAACGATCTGACCGTTGCCCAGGCAAGGTCCTGGCAGTGGTGGACCGCAGTGAGTGAGGTGGATTACAAGGATGGCCTGATCTATCTGGACGATGGATCAGCAGGCGAGACAGGCCGGATGGGACCGGAGACGAAGAGCCTTCTCAAGGACGGATTCGTGCGCGAGAGCAGATTGCTCTGGGCGTTGGGGAATTACGCCCGCTTCATCCGGCCGGGAATGATGCGCATCGGTTGCCAGATCGAGCCCGAC
>DAIDJI010000113.1 GCA_027451455.1 Planctomycetales bacterium
CCGAGGGATTCTAGCCGCGATCTCGGCCCTGTCTCCTCGTGGTGGGCTCTCCACGGATCCGCGAGGGAACTGAGGGATTTCGAGGGAGGCCAGGCGAATGCCGGAACTGGAGCGAAGGATTCGCCTCGGTGGCCAGAGTGTTCTATCATTACCATGAGGGTGTAATGTCCTCCGTGACGAGAGAGCCGAGCGGAGGGGTCGTTGATGCCTGGGATCACCGAGCGATCGGGAGTCGCGCCTGGCGGGATCGTCGCGTGGGGCGTCGCGGTTGCGGCGGGCGCCATGCTGATGAATGTCTATTCAATGGCCCCTGGGAGCGCGGGCGCGCCGCCGGTCCGGTGGCCTGGCGGGACGGAAATACCGCTCGACCGACGTTGCCCGACGCTGCTGATTTTCTTGCATCCGCAGTGTCCCTGCTCGGACGCCAGTCTGGATGAACTGGCGGCGGTGATCGACCGGACGGGTGGTCGAGTCTCGGCGTGGGCCCTGGTCTATCGGCCCAGGATCAGCAATGACGATTGGTTCCCGCGTGAGTTTCGCGAGGCGATGGCGGCCATCCCAGGCCTCTCCATCGCCGAGGACCACGACGGTGTCGAGGCGGCCCTGTTCGGGATTGAGACCTCGGGTCACGTTCTTTTGTTCGGGCCGGGTGGTGACTTGCGATTCAGCGGAG
This sequence comes from Planctomycetales bacterium, assembly GCA_027451455.1. GTDB lineage: Bacteria > Planctomycetota > Planctomycetia > Isosphaerales > Isosphaeraceae > JAKAUH01. The sequence goes on from DAIDJI010000113.1 coordinate 674, forward strand.
GGATCACCGACGGTCGCGGCCATCGTGGTGAGAGTCTCGGTCGAAGGGTCCTGATCGCCCGCATCCTCGACAACCGCTCGCCGGCCCGCCCGTCGATTCCGGAGGCGAGAGGCGCAACGATGCCCGTCGATGCGCCGGTGTTTGGCTGTTCGTTGTTAACCCCCGGCACGGGACCAGGAGCATGAGCATTGCCATCACCGCCGCCGGCCTGAAGCAAATCGCATCGCCGATGGTCGAGGACCGGTCGGAGGCCCTCTACGCCGAGCGCCTTCACGCCGGGTATCTCCGGGTCGACCGGATTTTTGGCGTGCTGATGCCGTTGCAATGGCTGCTGGCGGTTGCGTTCGCGGTCTGGCTCTCGCCGTACACGTGGGCGGGGGTTACACCCTCGGTTCATACGCACGTCTGGGCCGCGGTCGGGATCGGCGGACTGATCGTCTCGGTGCCGATGGCGTTGATCCACCTTCGTCCGGGCGCCCTGGAGACCCGCCAGTGCGTCGCGGTTGCCCAGGTGATGATCGGCAGCCTCCTGATCCACGTTTCGGGCGGCCGGCTTGAGACGCATTTCCATCTGTTCGGCTCGCTGGCCTTTCTGGCGCTGTATCGCGATCCCCGGCTGCTGGTGACCGCCTCCGCGGTGATCGCGGCCGATCACTTCGTGCGCGGGGTTGCCTGGCCGCGGTCGATTTATGGGATCGCAACGGCAAGTCCGTTCCGGTGGGTCGAGCATTCCGCCTGGGTCGTTTTCGAGGATGTGTTACTGATCGTGGGCTGCCGGCAATCGCTGGCCGAATTGCGTGGGCTGGCGGCACGGCAGGCCGAGGCCGAAGCAGCGCGGGCATCGATTGACCGGACCGTCCAGGAGCGGACCGCCGAACTCCACCAGGCCAACGCGGCGCTGGTGGTGGAGGTTGCCGAGCGAAGGCGGGCTGAGCAGGAGGCGCACGAGCGCCATCGGTTTGTGGAGAGCCTGGCGCAGGCCAATCCGTCGATCATCTATTTGATCGACCGCGAGGCGGAGCGGCCGATCTGGGTCAACGCCCGGATCGAGAGCGTGCTCGGCTACACCCCCGAGGACCTGCAAGCCGATAACTATCGCGAGCAGATCGCGGCGCTGGTCGACCCGGACGACGCGGTGCTGACCGGTATCGACGAGATTGGCCGTCGGCTGGACCTGGCTAGCGGCGAGGGTGTCCGTGAGTTCGAGTGCCGGGTTCGGCACGCCGACCGGTCGTGGCGGTGGCTCCGGTTCCGAGAGACGGCGTTCCGGCGAGACACCCATGGCCGGCCGACGCAGATCATGGGGACGGCCGAGGACGTGACCGATCGGCGGGCCGCCGAGCAGGCCCTGCGCGCCGCTTACGACCAGCTTGAAGAGCGGGTGCGCGAGCGCACCGACGAACTGCGTCGGGCCAACGGAGCGCTTCGCGATGAGGTCGCCGAACGCCGGGCCGCCGAGCGCGCCCTGCGCCAGAGCGAGGCCCAGTTCCGAACACTCTCCGAGGCCATATCGCAGCTTCTCTGGGTCACCGATGCCGCGGGTGACACCGAATATGTCAACGGCCGATGGTACGAGTATTTCGGGGTGGATCCGGCGGGCGCGAATCTGGAACTCTGGCGCGATCGGCTACACCCCGACGACTTCGGGCCGACACTCGAGGCGTGGTGCCGCGCCGCCGGGACCGGCCAGCCTTTCCATTTCGAGTACCGGCTCCGCGGCGGCGATGGTGCCTACCGATGGTTCCTCGCCCGGGCCCTCCCGCAGTTTGGCGACTCGGGCGAGATCGTCCGATGGATCGGGACCAGCACCGACATCGAGGCCCAAAAACGTGCCGAGGAGGAGCTTCGGCGCGCCCACAACGAGCTGGAGGATCGGGTGCGCCGCCGGACCGGCGAACTGGAGCAGGCCAACGCGGCCCTGCTCGACCAGATCGCCGAGCGGGAGCGAGCCGAGCAGGCGCTCCGCGAGAGCCAGGCGCTGACCGCCTCGGTCCTGGAAACGGCGCCTGATGCGATTCTCGCGGTCGATCACTCTGGCCGGATCGTCGAGTTCAACCCAGCCGCCGAGTCGATTTTTGGCGCCCGGAAGGGGGACGTTCTGGGGCGTCCGATGGTCGAGCTCTTCATCCCGCCCGATCGCCGGGACGAGCACACCCTGGGCTTTGCCCGATGCCTCGCCGGTGAAGAATCGGTCTTCATCGGCCGTCGGATCGAGGTTCAGGCCTCCCGCCTCGACGGCCGGGAGTTCCCGGTCGAGCTGGCGGTGGTTCGGGTTTCTGGCGACGGCCCGCCGCTCTTCGTCGGCCACCTTCGCGACATCACCGAGCGGAAGCGGGTCGAGGCCGCCCTGCTCGAGGCCAGGGACGCCGCCGAGGCTGCCAACCGGGCCAAGTCGGAATTCCTCGCCAACATGAGCCACGAGATCCGGACGCCGATGAACGGGATCATCGGGATGACCGAACTGGCGCTGGACACCGAGCTCACGTCGCGACAGCGCGAGTACCTGAAGCTGGTCCGGAGCTCGGCCGAGTCGCTGCTCTCGGTGATCAACGACATTCTCGACTTCTCGAAGATCGAGGCGGGGAAGTTTCGGCTCGACACCGCGGCGTTCGGGCTCCGCGACGCGATCGGCGAGACACTCCAGACGCTGGCCCTTCGCGCCCACGGCAAGGGCCTGGAGCTGGCCTGCCGGATCGCACCCGATGTCCCGGACGTCTGGATCGGCGACGTTGGCCGGCTGCGTCAGGTGGTGGTCAACCTGGTCGGCAACGCGATCAAGTTCACCGATCGAGGCGAGGTGATCGTCACGATCGTTCGCGACGAGGAGGCTTCGGTCGACGGCCGTCTGGGCCTCCGATTCGCGGTCGCCGACACGGGAATCGGGATCGATCCGGAGAAGCTCCGGGCGATCTTCGAGCCCTTCGAGCAGGCCGACCCGTCGACCACCCGGCGGTTCGGCGGGACGGGACTGGGCCTGGCGATCTCATCGAAGCTGGTGGCGATGATGGGGGGCCGGGTCGAGGTCGATAGTCGCCCGGGCGCTGGCAGTACGTTTCGGTTCACCGTGGTCCTGGAGCCGGGACCCGAGGGCGAGCGGCCCTCGACCGTCGACCTGCCCAGGCTGGACGACCGGCCGATCCTGGTGGTTGACGACAACGCGACCAATCTCCTGATCCTGGAAGAGATCCTCAAGAACTGGGGCGCCCGACCATCTTCGGTCCGGAGCGCGGTCGAGGCGATTGATGCGATGCTGGCCGCCGCCGCGGCCGGGCAACCCTTCGCTGTGGTCCTGGTTGATGGGATGATGCCGGAGATCGATGGGGCCGGGCTGATCGGCCGGATCCGGGCCGAGCCATTGATTGCCGGGCTTCCCGTCGTGATGCTGACGTCCGCCGGCGCCCCCGAGGATCCCGATCTGATCGAGGCGCTCGGGATTGTCGCCTGCCTGACCAAGCCAGCCCGGCAGTCGGACCTCTTCGACGCGCTCATGAAGGCTCTGGGGTCTCCTGCGCCGGCCGATCTGCCCGTTCCGGCGGCCGATCCGCTGCGGCCGTCGATGGGGCGATCGCTCCGGATTTTGCTGGCCGAGGACCACCCGGTCAACCAGAAGGTGGCCGTTCGAATGCTCGAAGGGCTTGGCCATTCGACGGTGGTCGCCGGTGACGGAGCCGAGGCCCTGCGGGCCCTTCGTGCCGATCATTTCGACCTGGTTCTGATGGATGTTCAGATGCCGGAAATGGACGGCCTGGAGGCGGTCCGCGCCATCCGGGCCGGCGAGGCGGGGACGGGGCGGCATCTCCCGGTCATCGCCCTGACCGCGCACGCGATGCCGAGCGACCGATTACGATGCCTGGAGGCTGGTTTCGACAGTTATCTGCCGAAGCCGGTGCGTCGGGCCGAGCTGGAAGCGGCCCTGGCGTCGTTCGATGATTCTGCGACCGACGACGCGGCCGGCACGGGGGCGATCGCGAACGGCCGCCAGGCCGAGGCCGATCCGGCCGCCGACCGCTCCCGGATCGTCGGGGCGCTGGAGGCCGCCTGCGACGGCGACACCGAGTTTGCCCGCGATCTGGCCGCCTCTTTTCTCGAATCAGCGCCGGCCTGTCTCCGAGGAATTCGAACGGCGGTCGACGATCCGGACGCCCACCGCCTGGCTTCCGAGGCCCACGGTCTGAAGGGGATCTGCCGGACGATCGGTGCCACCGAGATGGCCGAAGCCTGCCAGAATCTCGAAATCGCAGCCAGGGACGGGCGGCTTGAAGGCGCCGGGGCGATGGTTGCCCGGCTCGAAGCGGCCTGGGGGACCGTCCGATCCGCCCTGGAATCCCTCCTCATTTCCGAGGTTCCCGCATGAAGATTCTCGTCGCTGAGGATCAGGTTGTCGCCGCAATGCACCTGCGGAGGAACCTGGAAATCATCGGACACGATGTCACCGTTGCGCCCGACGGCGAGGCCGCCTGGGAGCGGATCCGCAACGGGGAATTTCCGCTGCTGATCTCCGACTGGATGATGCCGAACCTCGACGGGCCGGATCTCTGCCGCCGCATCCGCGAGGCCCGTCTCGGCCAATACACTTATATCATCCTGCTTACCTCGCTCGATCGCCAGGAAGACCGTGTGAAAGGGCTACGCGCCGGCGCCGACGACTTCCTGACCAAGCCGCCGGATCCGGCCGAGCTGGCCGTCCGTCTCGAGATTGCCGAGCGGATTTTGGCCGTCCACGATCAACTTGCCCGGCAGAATGCCCTCCTCGCCGAACTGGCCAGCACCGACGCTCTGACCGGAGTGAAGAACCGTCGGCGGTTCGGCGAAGATCTCGAATTGCTCTACAACCAGGCCGACCGCCAGGGATTCCCCTTGTCGCTGATTCTGCTGGATATCGACCATTTTAAAAGATACAACGACAGTTTTGGTCATCCGGCGGGAGACCTCGTGTTGAGCGAGGTGGGGGCGATCCTCCGGACGAACATCCGCGGCCAGGACGTGGTCGCCCGTTACGGCGGTGAGGAGTTTACCGTCCTGCTGCCGATGACCAACGAATCCGGGGCGATGGAAGTGGCCGAGCGGCTTCGCCGGGCGATCGCGGGCCGAGACTGGCCGCACCGCTCGGTCACCGCCAGCCTCGGCGTGGCGACCTCGGGCATCGGCACGGCCAGTACCCAGGCCCTGGTCGACCAGGCCGACCGTGCCCTCTACATCGCCAAGGAAGCCGGCCGCGACCAGGCCGTCCACTTCTTCCGGCGCGATCGGTCGTTGATCCTTGAGCCGCTCAGCTCCTGAGGCACGAGCTCGGGCGCGGATCGCCTACCAGGGACAGACCCCGAGCGGAGCCAATGGCTCGACCCGAGCTTCGTCTTGCGTCCTGATCCACGCTCTTTCGTCGTCGGTGCATCCGCCATCGCTCCGCCGAGGAGATCGGAGGAATCGGCTGCACGAAGAAAGCGGCCTTCACCGATCACAAACGACGCGCCGACGAGGAACGTCGATCCGGCGAGGCCGAAGAGTAGCGGCGGGGACCCCGTTCCCTAGGGTCCGTCCGTGTGGACACCACCGCCCCCTGTCAGCCCGTCCCTGGGTCATCAGGGCAGTCTCCCTGAGACGGCTCACAATCCGGTGAGCCGCCGCAATTTCAAACGATGTGCGACCAGAGGAGCCGACATCGGCAGGAAAGTCGGTCAGGGCTCGCTCAGTTGGACGAGTTCGGGCCGCAAACGCTCTCCTGCATCACTTCCCAGAGCCGTTGAGGATTCAGTGGTTTGGCAAACCAGGCGTCGAATCCCGTGGGGCCGTCGGCGATACCCAGTTCGTGTGGGGGTGTGCTACTGACGGAGAAGACCTTCACGCGTGCGAATCGTTCGTCCGCACGAATGCGACGAAGAGTGGCCGGCCCGTCGCATCGCGGCAGGGCCATGTCGAGCAGGATGACATCGGGGCGCCTTCCCGAGTCGAGGTAAGCGAGGGCGTCCTCACCGTCTCCGACCTGGTCGCACTCGCATCCGTTCATGCCCAGGAGTCCGGCGAGCAGCTCTCGCTGATTCACGTCGTCCTCGACGATCAGAGCATGACACCGCCGAGACGCTGGGGGTTCCGGGGGCGCGGGGGATCGGTGGGTCGTCACCAGAGATTCGAGCGACTCCATGGCGATGTTCAGGGTGGCGATGGCGGCTTCGGAGCGGCCGGTCTCCACCTGTTTTTGCGCCAGTTGAACCGCGAGTGTGGCCTTGCTCAGCGTGTTGGCCAGGTCATGGCTCGATCGGCGGACCGGCGCATCGAGCGCCGGCAGCAGTTCGTTGCGGAGGATGGGGATCTCGGGAGGCGCCTCGATCCCGAGGCGGGCGGCTCCTTTGGCCCATTTCAACAGGTGAACGGTGATGCCCAGCGAGGGAAACACGATCCGCTCGCTCGGGCGGCGAGTGACGACCAGCATGGCTGGGTCTCCGTACCCTCGGGGTCCAGGTTCGGGGGGCTCTTCCCCCGGAAATCGCTGCGCAGGGCAAATCTAACGATTGCCGGTGGTGCGGGTCAATGACCTGCCCACTCCAAAAACGGGCGGAGTGGAGAAATCGAGCTTCGGCAAAAACCCTTCCCGATCGATGTTGGCGGATTTGAGAGCATGTGATTTTCCTGATATTTGGTCCACCAGGAAAGGAAGAACCGAGATCGGGAAGGGCCTGGGACGCATTTTTGCAGGTGGTCAGGGGGTGGACGTTTCCGGCGCCGGCGTCGGCTCCGCCGGCGAGGCGGCCGGGGCTGGGGCATCGGCTCCGGCCGGGCCCTCGGGGTCTTGACCGGCGATGACCTGGCGGGCGATCTCGGCGAGCTTGGCGTTGCGGTCGCGAGCGGTCCGGCGGAGTCGGAGGTAGGCTTCCTCCTCGTCGAGGCCGTGCCGTTTCATCATCAGGCCCTTGGCCCGCTCGATCACCTTCCGTTCCTCCAGCGCCAGGCCTCGGTCGGCCGATTCTTTTCGAAGGGCCTGGAACTGCTCGAACCGTTGCATGGCGATCGCGATCGCGGCCTCGAGGTCTGCCTGCTTGGTCGGCTTGACGAGGTAAGCCAGCACGTGGTCGCCGCGGGCCCGCTCGAAAAGTTGCGGGCGGTGATACGCCGAGACCAGGATGGTCGGGATCGGTCCCTCGCGAGAGATCTCCTCGGCGGCCTCAATGCCGTCCATCTCCGGCATTTTGATATCGGCAATGATCAGATCGGGGTGGAGAGCCCGACAGAGGTCGATCAGCTCCTTGCCATTGGAGGCGACTCCGACAAGCTGGTGGCCCAGCCGCGGAAGCACGCGCTGGTAGTAGTCGCGGACATCCTGCTCGTCATCGGCAACGGCAATTCTCAGAGAATTGTTCATATCAAGCCTCGTGGGAGAGTGACGATGATCTCAGCGCCTGGTCGGGCGCCCTCGCCGACAGTAATTCGACCGCCGTGGGCCTCGACGATCCGCCGGGTGATCGCCATACCGAGCCCGGTCCCTCGGGCCTTGGTCGTGAAGAACGGCTCGAAGATCCGCCGTCGTTGTTCGGGCCCGAGCCCTGGCCCGTTGTCGCGGACGGCGACGCGAATGGCCGGCTCACCATCGAGGGATGCCGGCTCGCACGCGATCTCGACCCGCGCCGGCTCGGGCGCGGCATCGAGGGCGTTATCCAGGATGTTGCGGAAGACCTGGCCGAGCCGGAACGGGTCGCCCGAGCAGCGGGGGACGGCGCCGTCGAGGTCCTCGACCAATTCGGCGACCCGGCCGGTGCGTCCGGCGGTAATCTGGGCCCAGACGGTCCTCCAGACCTCGGTGAGGTCGCAGGCACGCCGCTCCAGGATGATGGGTGCGGCGTAGGTCCGAACGTCCTCGAAGACGTGGTAGAGCGTGTCCTGGGCGGCCTGGATTCGGTCGATGAGCTGGAGGGCCGGTGGCAGGTCCTCGACCTCGATGGCGAGCATTTCCAGGCAGACCTGGCAGCGATGCAGGGCGTTCCGGCTCTCGTGGCTGATCCCGGCGACCATCTCACCGATCGCCGCCAGGCGTTCGGCGTGCAGGGCGCGCTGCTGCGCTTCCTCGAGCGCGGTGATATCGTGACCGATCGCCAGAACGCAGGTCTCGCCGCCTGGTCCAAGGACGGCGCGATTGGCCCACTCCAGACGGTGGAATCGGCCGTTGGGTCCGGACACCGGGTAGATGATCGGCTCGCCCGTCTCGCCCGAGAGCGCCCGCATCGTCGCCTCGCGGGCCCGGTCGCGTTGGTCCTGCGGGACGGCCGCGGCAAACCAGTCTCGTCCCTTCAGGTCGTCGGCAGCCCGTCCCGTGACATGCTCGACGAAGGGATTGACCAGGACCACCCGGCCACTGCCGTCGATGACCAGTACGATCGCTCGCGCGGTGGCGATCAGTCCCTTGGCGAAGTCGCGTTCTCGCCTTAGCTCGATCTCGGCCTGCCTTCGCTCGGTCACGTCCTCGACCGTCCCGACGTGCCCGACCTTTTCTCCTTCGTCGGAGAGCAGCGGGACGGTCTGGTCATTCACCCACCGGATGGCTCCGTCGGGCGTCATCGCGCGGTACTCCATCGCGAAATTGGCCCCGGCCTTCGCCAGCCTCCGCCATTGCTCGACCACGGCTGGCCGATCCTCGGGGTGGACGTATCGGAACCACCCCTCGCCCAGCGCATCGGGCTCCGAGAATCCGTAGATCATCTCGCAGCGAGGGTTGGCGTAGGTCATATTGCCCTCGGCATCCGTGAGGAAGATGCCGATCGGCGCGTGCTGGCAGAGGGTGCGGAACCGTCGTTCGCTGGCCCGGAGCGCCTGCTCGGCCCGGGTCCGCTCGGTGATGTCGGTGGCGATCCCGCCCACGGCGTAGACCGTACCCTCGTCGTCCTTCAGCGGAAATTTCACGGTCAGGTAAGTATGCGTCCCGTCCTTCTCCTCGATGTGATCCTCGATCTCGATGGCCTTGCCGCTTCGGGCGGCGGCCCGGTCGCTCTGGCGGAACCGCCTGGCCTGTTCGGGCGGGAACAGGTCGACGTCGAGCCGTCCCTCCACGGGGCCGGGCGGAGTGTTCGGACCGGCGAAGACCCCGATCCGACGGTTTGCCAGCAGGTATCGGCCGTCGAGGTCCTTCAAAAAGATCGCCGAGGGAGAATTGTCGAGGATCGCGCGAAGCCGCGCCTCGCTTCGCGAGAGCTCTTCCTGAAACTCCCGAACCTGGCACTCACTGGCCTCGGCCCGACGGCGCGCTGCGTGCAGCATCGCCATCGTCCCGCTCAGCAGCACCCCCTCGGCCAGAAAGACCCCCAACCGCGTTCGGTCGTGCGGGTTGGAGAGCGAAAACGACGGGTCCGGCTTGTGATGCGTCCACAAGCACGCCCCGGCCGCCATCGCCGTCGCCAGTAAACCCGGCCCAAGCCCCCCCAACCAGGAGGCAAACGTCACCGCCGGCAAGTAAAGCAAGAGCGGCGGACCCGGCCCCACCGTCCGCTCCAGCACGAACTCAATCGCGCCGGTGAAGGCCACCGCCAGAGCGGCCACCGTGTAAGGCCGGATTGATGGCCAGAATCTCATGTTCGATTCATCACAATGGAAAATCAAAGGAAGATCGCATCGACGCGCGCCACCATCGTAGCGCCCAAAGCCCCTGCCTGAAAAGGGGAAACCCCGGTCGACCCTGCGAATCCGCTTGACCGGACGCGTCCTTCTACGATATTCTTCATTGGTTGCCTGTGATGCCCATGACGGCCGATCGGGCCACTTCGCCCCGGTGTCCTGCTCTCCTGTCTTGTCCGGGCACTGTGATTGGCGACGAAAACCATTCGGTCGGACGAATGCCCTTCCGGCCGGCTTCCTGGCCCCCGCGTTGTCCTCCATTCGCGGGGTGGGGATGTGAGATCCCCAGGCGAGCCGTCGAAGTCGCCCGACGGAGACGCTGGGCCTCCGGTCCGGCGAAACCACAGGGCCGGGATCTTGCGTGCGTGACGGGCGGCGTGGCCGTTTGTGACGAGAGGGTTCGCTCTGCGCCGATCGGGGACCTCGCGTCGCGTCGGATCGGATCGCAGTGTGGAGCAGGACCACCGGGTTCCGTGCGCGAAGAGGGGAGACGGGCCATGGCGAGGGAGAGGATCGACCTTCGGGTCTCGATGTTCGGCGGGTCAATGGCAAGCATTAGCGAACTCATGCTCTTTGCGCAGGTGCGGAGTCAGCC
>DAIDJI010000114.1 GCA_027451455.1 Planctomycetales bacterium
GTGTTTCCGTACCTCTCCAGGTTCTTGTAGACGGAGTCACGCGGGATGCCGAGAACATCGGTCGCCGCGTGGATGATCCGGACGTTGGCCTGGTGCGGGATGAACCATCGAACGTCCTCGACCTTGTTCTGCGAGTGAGCCAGAACCGTGAGCGTCGAATCGGCGAGGATGCGGACGGCCCACTTGAAGACGGCCCGGCCGTCCATCGTCAGGTAATGCAGCCCCTGTTCCAGCGCCGCCGCTGAGGGCGGGATGCGGCTCCCGCACGCCGGACGGCTCAGCAGGTCGCCGCCGGCCCCGTCCGAGCCAAGCTGGTACGAGACCAGCCCCTGATCGGGCTCGCCTGGACCGAGCAGGACCGCTCCCGCACCGTCGCCGAAGAGGGGAAAGCTCTTCTGGTCGCCGGGATTGATGACCCGGCTATTGCAGTCGCCTCCAACCACGAGGGCGCATCGGCTGTTTCCCGTCCCGACGAACTGAGAGGCGATCACCAGCGCGAAGACAAACCCAGCGCACGCGGCCTGCACATCAAACGCCGGGCAAACCAGCTTCAACTGGTCCTGCACGAGATTCCCGGTCGAGGGGAAGGCCATGTCCGGCGTGAAGGTCGCGACGACCAGGAGATCGACCTCCTTCGGATCGCGACCGGCCGAGCGGAGGCACCGGATCGCGGCCTGGTTGCAGAGGTCGCTGGTCGCCTGGTGTGGCGCGGCGAACCTTCGCTCGTGGATTCCCGTCCGATTGACGATCCACTCCGGGTCGAAACCGTGGGTCCGCTGAAGGTCGTGATTGGTCACCACCCAGTCGGGCACGTAGCTGCCGGTCCCCAGAATGCGCACGCCAAGGAGAGACTGGGCCCTCGGCAAAAGAGGGGGCTGGCTGTTGGGCGAGGAAGACCGACGCGATTCCTCGGTCGAGGGAACGTCCCGGTCCGCGTGAGCCGTCTTGCCCACTCGATCATTGGTCATGGCGTTGACTGTAATGGAGGCTAGAGAGGACTGGACCCTTCCATCAAGGGGGCGGGGAACGGAATCGCGTCCTGGGGTCGAGGGCCTGCCTGGCTCTCGCATCGACCTGGGTGCGGTGCCCTCGGCGATGGACCAATCTTGGCGTTTCCGAGGGCAAGCCGGAGAAGACGCAGGTGCCTGGTCTTCGAGGTCCCTGCGATTCCTCCAGCGACGTCATTCGGAACGATTGACTATAATGCGTTCGGGGCATCAAGGCTAGAGCAATGCCGACCCGGCCAGGGACCCGATGCCCGCAGTGGCCCAGGGGCCAATCTCCAGGCGAAGCACCCGGTATGGAAGAACACACGATCCGGCTCCGCCGCGGCTGGGACTGCTTCCAGCCCGACAATCCTGGAACCGAGCCCTCCACGATCGCGCTCCCCGCAATCTCAGGCACCTTGCCCCAGGGACGCCTGCTCCTGAGGCGTCGATTCGGCCGGCCCCCGCGCCAGCCGAACGCACCGGTTATCCTCCAGATCCTGGGAATGCCAGGACTTCGATCGCTCTCGTTCAACGGACGCCCGATCGAGGCCGGCTCCCCCGACAATCCGGATTTCCAGGCAGACCTGGGACCGCTCCATCTGCGGAACGAACTCACCATCGAGGCCCACCCTCCGGCCAACGCATCCGATTGGGGCGATGTCCGGCTGGTCCTCGCAAGGCAACCAGCGAGCGAACCCCCCTCGGCGTAGCCTCTGGTTACGCGGAACGGTTCGGCTACAATTGCCCACGTTGGGGAGGCGCGGGCCGGCAACGATGCGGGCTCGCCTGTCATTGAGATCGAATGGACCCGGCACCTCGAAAGGCTCCTCGCATGATCTGTCCTCGTCTATCCTCGCGGTCCCTCTGGTTGCTGGCTGGCCTCGCGATGATCGCGGGACTCTCGGCGATTCTCACCCGGGCCGGACGTCCAGACGGCTCCCGGCCACCCGCTCAGTCGCTCGCCGAGGCCGTCGCCTCCGACCCGAGCTTCCAGCTCGTCTCCTACCGCCAGGGGGAACGACCCAGCTTCGATGGAGGCGTCGGCTGGATCAACAGCGGCCCCATCCGGATGTCCGACCTCCGCGGCAAGATCGTCCTCATCGACTTCTGGACCTTCTGCTGCATCAACTGCCATCACGTCCTGCCCGACCTCGCCAGACTGGAAGAGAAGTACCGCAACGAACTGGTCGTCATCGGCGTCCACACCGCGAAATTCCTCGCCGAGCAGAACACCGAGAACATCCGCCGGAAGGTCCGCGAGTACCGGATCAAGCACCCGGTCGTGAACGACGCCAACCAGGTGATCTGGCGGCGATTCGGGGTCCAGAGCTGGCCGACGCTCGTCCTGCTCGACCCGAGCGGCGAGTATCTCGGTGCGCTCTCCGGCGAGGGGCATTACGAGGAACTCGATCGCGCGATCGGCAAGCTGGTCGCCATCCACAAGGAACGCGGCGACCTCAACCTCTCGCCGATGAAGTTCAGCCCCGAGATGGATCGTCCCTCCGACGGCCCGCTCCTCTTCCCGGGCAAGGTCGTCGCCGATGCCCCAGGCAAACGCCTCTTCGTCTCGGATACCGGTCACAACCGAATCATCCAGGCCGGACTCGACGGCAAGAACGCCATCGCGATCGGCAGCGGCGACGAGGGCTTCGAGGACGGCCCGTTCGACAGGGCCCGCTTCAACCGACCCCAGGGAATGTACCTCGACGGCGAAACCCTCTACGTCGCCGACACGGAAAACCACGCGATCCGGACGGTGGACCTCAAGTCCAGGCAGGTCAACACGATCGCCGGAACCGGCAAGCAAATGCCCCGAATGGTCGCGATCCCGTTCTCGGGTCCGCCGAAAACCACCCCTCTCTCCAGCCCCTGGGACATCATCCGCATCCCCGGCGACAGCGGTTTGTACATCGCGATGGCGGGCCCCCACCAGATCTGGCGCCTCGACCCGATCTCCGACAGGATCGGCGTCTTCGCCGGCTCAGGCTACGAAAACATCCTCGATGGTCCGCCGGCCGACGCCCGGTTCGCCCAGCCAAGCGGCCTGGCGACCGACGGCGAACACCTCTTCGTGGCCGACTCGGAGGTCTCGGGCGTCCGGCTGATCTCCGGGATCAAGGAGGGCTTGCCCATGGTCCGGACCATCGTCGGTGAGGGACTCTTCGAATTCGGCGACCGCGACGGCAAGGGCGCGGCGGTCCGACTCCAGCACTGCCTCGGCCTGGCTTACGGCAACGGCCATCTGTTTATCGCCGATACTTATAATAATAAAGTCAAGGCATGCGTGCCCAGAACGCATACCGTCCACACCTTCGCCGGCTCGCACAAACCCGGCGACTCCGACAACCCTCCCCGCTTCTACGAGCCCGGCGGCCTCAGTGTCGCGGGCGACGAACTCTACGTGGCCGACACCAATAACCACAAAATCCGGGTCGTCGACCTGAAGTCGCACGCCGTCAAATCCCTGACCCTCGACGGGATCACCGCCCCGAAGCCCGCGGTCCATCGCCCGCGATTCCCGAACGCGACGGTCCTCGACGCCCCCCAGGCCCTGGCCGCGCCGGGAGATTCGGTCACGCTGGATGTCTCGCTCGAACTGGCCGAGGGCCTGAAGCTCAGCGAGGAAGACAACAGCCGGATGCTCTACCTCGTCGAGGCCCCCGACCAGTCGGGCGCCCTCTCCGAGAAGGTTTCGCCATCAGGAGAGAAGATCAAGCCGACCAACCGGTTCACCATCCAGGTCCCGCTCGCCCACCCGGCCGCCGACGGCGAGACACTCAACCTGAAGGTCTCGACGATGGCTCTGGTCTGCCGGCACGCGTCGAGCGTCTGTTACATCAAGAGCCTGGTCTGGAACGTCCCGGTGAAGTTCTCGTCGGCGAAAAAGCCGGGCGAGCCGGTCGTCCTGTCGGCCCCGGTCTCGGTCGGCCGTTAATTCGGTGCCAAAGCGGAGCAACCACGGAAAACACGAATCAACACGAAATCTCAGAAACTCTTGAGGTCAGGCCCGGTGATCCCGGGACACCCGCTTGAGTTTCTGAATTTTTCGAGGGATTTCGTGAGTTTCGTGGTTGCTCCTTACTTGATCACTCCGATCCGTGGTCGTCGGAGAGGAGTCGAAGGCCGATCGGCAGGGCGTCGCCGAGGGCCTGTCCTTCCTGCGAGGTCTCCAGCTCGTGATACTCGCGGACCGGTCGCAGGACCTTCTCCTCAGCGCCCAGCTCGGTGAGACGTTGCAGAACCCGGTCTCGTAGCTCGTCGTCGATATCGCGAGCCCGGTCGTTGGCGACGCGCCCGATCTGCGAGAGGGCGAAGATCGCCTCGGCCGTCTCGCGGCCTGGCGCAGGCGATCGGTCGAGCAGGGCGTGAAGCCAGCGCTCCGCCGCCTCCTTGCGGACGGCCGTGTTCGCCAGTCCGTAGAGTGGAACCCGGGCGCCGAAACGCCCAAGACACCAGAGAGCCGTCGCGCTCGGGATCGGCGTTCGCTCCTTGATCAGAACCGAGCCGAGCGTCTCCTTGATCTCCGGCGTGAGCCTTTCCAGACTGGCCGCACACCGCCACATCTCGGCCAGTTCGTGCGGCTCCGGCTTCGGACGGCCGGACTTCTTCGACGGGCTCGTTCCCTTGGGAGGCGTCAGGAACGGGGCAAGCCGGCGGTGGATCTCGTCATGATGGGCCCGCGCCAGACCGGCGGCCACGCGCCGCCAGAGAATCCACCACTCGGCCCAGCACTGAACGTCCTTGACGTGCCGAACTCCCTGATGAAAAATCGGCCAGAGAGCCTTGATCCGAACCTCGTCCATCGGAAAGCCCCGCCCAGGCCGCAGGACAAATCCGGCCAGGTTCAGCCAGCGCGACTCGTGCTGGGCACTCTTGAGCCGGTGATCGGCCAGGTCGCGGAGCGGGTCCCAGAAGGCCCGAAGTGCCGACGGCGGCCATCGGTCGCGCGGCTCGTCGATCGCCTCTTCCAGCCGCTTGATCACCCGGGCCGGACTCGGCGCATCGGGCGGCGTGGTGATCCCGGCCTGGAACGCCGCCCGAATCACCTCGATCGCCGCGTCAAGAATCGACTGCTCCAGGACGACCCGGTCGGTCTCCTGGTCGGCGACCGTCGTGGGCCGGTCGGTCTGTCCGGCCGTTCCGCGAAGCTGGATTTGCAGCTTCCAGCGCCGGTCTTCGGTACGCGACTGACACCAAAGCTCAACCGTGCCCACCTCGGTCACCCGGGCCGCCAGCCTGACGGGCACCCGCTCCGCCTTCGCCTTGCGACCCACCCGCATCAGCCCCTGCAACGGCGGCATCTCCCGGATCGAGTCGGAATCGGAGGCGACCAGGTCGCCAGGCCGGTCGTCGGGGCGGACCGAGCTACTCGCCAGTGGAAACGCCACCGGCTGACCCATCAAAAGCTCGAAGTCGTGACCCGCAATGGCGATCTCCTCGCCCTCCTGCGCATCCCGAGGAACGGCGCACAGCCAGGGCTTCTCGGCCGAGGCCCCCTCGAAGCCGACATAGAACGACCGCGCCGTCCCTCCTCCAATCCGAATCCCACCGCCGCGCCGGACCACCCCGTAATAGGCGGCACCTCTCGCCACCGCAAGGTCGAGCGAGGGGTTCGTCAGCACCCGAGGCGAGTACGGCGCGCCGGCATCCTCGACGAACCACGAGGCAATCACCTCGACGATCCGGTTGCGGACGATATCGGGCGTCAGCGCCCCGCCGTTGAAGAGGATCGCGTCGGGCCGCGCAGGACGGTCATCCGGCTGGTGGCCTGTCGGTTCGATCGCCTCAGCGCGGTGCCGCCGGAGGAACATGCCGAGATGCTTGGGCACGGCCGGATCCGCGACGAACGGAAGGCCGAACTCCTGCAACCCAAGCTTCGACGACCGCTGCGGCTCCTCGCCTCTCGGCGTTCTGGGGAAGAACCCCTCGATGGCGATCGACTCGACCTCGGATCGAGTCAGCTCCGACTGGATGCTCCCGCCAATAATCCGAGAGCCTCGCCCCGCGATCGTCACCGGCCAGCGCTCCTGGGCCGGCTGGTTCTCACCGAGAAGCTTCTCCTTCGCGGTCCGACACGCAAACCGAAGCGCGCTCCACTGTTCGGCGTCGAGCCGGGTCCCGCCGAGCTTCTTCTCAACGTGATGCGCCAGCGCAAGGTCGATGTTATCGCCGCCGAGCATCAGGTGATCGCCGACCGCGACTCTCCGAAAACCAGGCCCGGTCTCGGTCTCGACCACGGTGATCAGGCTGAAGTCGGTGGTTCCGCCGCCGATGTCGCAGACGAGAATCAGCTCACCGGCGCGGACCTGCCGCTGCCAGCCGTCCTTGTGCGAGACGATCCAGCAGTAAAACGCGGCCTGCGGTTCTTCCAGAAGGGTGAGGTGGGCGAACCGGGCCCGTCGCGCCGCCTGCAACGTTAATTCGCGGGCCGCCTCGTCGAACGAGGCCGGAACCGTGAGAACAATCTCCTGATGCTCGAGCCGGTGTGTCTCATTCCCCGCGGCGAAGGTCGCGTCCCAGGCATCTCGAATATGTTCCAGATAAGCGGCCGACGCCTCGACCGGCGAGACCTTTCGGATCTCGGGCGGGCTGCCCCAGGGGAGAATGGGAGCCTCGCGATCAATCCCCGGGTGACAGAGCCAGCTCTTGGCCGAACTGACCAGCCGGTTCGGAACGCGCGCACCCTGAATCCTCGCGAACTCGCCGATGATCCGGTCGGAGTTCTCATCCCAGGGGAGCGCCGCCGATCCCGCCGGTAACTCAACGCCCCCGGGAATGTAGAGGAACGACGGCAGCATCGACCGAGGCGCCGTCTCGGCCGGAGCGACCAGTTGCGGGACGGGAAAGTCGCGAATGTCGGCCGAGGGACGCTCGCGCCCCTGCGTGTCGACGTACGCGACCGCGCAGTTGGTCGTACCCAGGTCGATCCCCACGATGTAACGCGACCGAGACATCCACACGCCCCATGAATTCGGTGAACCACAGAGACACAGAGACACAGAGAAATGCCGAGTCTATCCGTCTCCTGGGACTTCTCTGTGTCTCTGTGTCTCTGTGGTGGATTCCAAATCAATAACCACCGAGACACAGAGGCACAGAGAAATGCCAGATAACCCGATATTCTTTTTATTTCTCTGTGTCTCTGTGTCTCTGTGGTGAATCCCGGTATTTATCCGACCACGAAGTTGACCAGCTTCCCCGGCACGATCACGACCTTGCGGACGGTCTTCCCCTCGATGAGAGCGACGATCTTCTCGTCAGCCCGCGCCGTGGCCTCCAGGGTCGGGCCGTCGGCGTCGGCCGGGACCACGACCCGCGCCCGGAGCTTCCCGTTCACCTGCACCGGTACCTCGATCTCATCATCCTTCAAAAGGGCTGGATCGTAGCTCGGCCAGGGCTCGTAGGCGAGCGTCCGGTCGTGGCCGAGCAGGTTCCAGAGCTCCTCACCCAGGTGAGGCGCCATCGGCGAGAGCAGCAGGGCAAACGTCTCCATCGCCGATCTGGGCCGCACCTCCTGCCCCGTGAAAAAGTTGGTGAACTCCATCAGCCGGCTGATCGCCGTGTTGAACCGGAGTGCCTCAAAATCGTCGGTCACGGCCGCGACCGTCCGCGCCACGACCTTCGCCTGCTCGACCGTGAGATCCGCCTCACGCACCTTCGGGTCAAGCCGGACCTCGTCGGCCTCGGCGTCCACGACCATCCGCCAGGCGCGGGCCAGGAACCGATAAACGCCCTCAACACCCTTCATGCTCCACGGCTTCACGGCTTCCAGCGGGCCCATGAACATCTCGTAGAGTCTCAGGCTATCGGCGCCATAGTCCTCCACGACCGTGTCAGGATTGATGACGTTGCCCCGGCTCTTCGACATCTTGTGCGATCGCGCGTCGACGCGGATCTCGAGATTCTCGTGTAGAACGAACCCATCCCCCTTCTTGACCACCTGTTCCTCACGCAGGGCAACCGGTTGCACGGTACGCCTTTGTCTCCCCTCGACCGCGGCGAAACCGCCATGCTCGGTCGGCTCGACCATCGAGCTAGTGACCCATCCGCCCGACTCATCCCGGTAGCCGGTGTATTCCACCTCGCCCAGGATCATCCCCTGGTTGACCAGCCTCTGGAACGGCTCGGCCGTGCTCACCAGTCCGCGATCGAACAGGACCTTCTGCCAGAACCGGCTATAAAGCAGGTGCAAAACCGCATGCTCGGCGCCCCCGACATAAAGATCGACCGGCATCCAGTACCGTTCCTTCTCGGGGTCCCAGGCGCGCTCGCGGTTCTCCGGGTCGATGTAGCGAAGATAGTACCAGCACGAACCCGCCCACTGCGGCATCGTGTTGGTCTCACGTCGATAAGTCTCCGAGAAGCGGACCCACTCGACGGCCTTCGAGAGCGGACCTTCGGGGTTGCCGGTCGGCTTGAAGTCCTCCAGTTCGGGCAGCAAAACCGGCAGATCCTCCACCGGGACCGCATGCGCCCGCCCCTGGTCGTCGATCAGCACTGGGAACGGTTCGCCCCAGTACCTCTGTCGCGAGAACAACCAGTCCCGAAGCTTGTAATGGACCGTCTTCTTGCCCAGATCCAGGCTTTCGAGATAGGCCGTGATGGCGGCCTTCGCCTCGGCGGTCGGCAGGCCGTCAAGCGCGATCGAGGCGTTCCGCGAGTTCACCGCGACGCCCTGATCGGTCTCGGCGCGGAGCAGGGGGGCGTCGGCCTGATCCACCGATGGTGCCACCACGCGGATGATCGGTAGCCCGAAAACCTCGGCAAACTCGAAGTCGCGCTCGTCGTGCCCCGGCACGGCCATGATCGCGCCGGTGCCGTAACTCATCAAGACATAATCGGCGATCCAGATCGGGATGCGATGGTCGTTCACCGGATTGATCGCGTAACCACCGGTGAAAACGCCCGTCTTCGTCTTGCCCAGTTCGGTCCGATCGAGGTCGCTCTTTCGCGAGGCCGACTCGCGATACGCATCGACGGCCGCTCGCTGCTCGGGCGAGACGATCCGGTCGACCAGCGGATGCTCGGGCGCCAGCACCATGTAGGTCGCGCCGAAGAGGGTATCCGGGCGGGTCGTGAAAACGCGGATGACCTCGTTGACGTGCTCCAGCTCCACCCGGAAGTCGACCTCGGCTCCCTCGCTCCGCCCAACCCAGTTGCGCTGCATTTCCTTGATCGGACGGGGCCAGTCGAGATCGTCCAGATCCTCGACCAGTCGATCGCCGTAGGCGGTGATCCGGAGCATCCATTGTGTGAGCGGACGCCGGATGACCGGATGATCCCCGCGCTCGCTTTTGCCGTCGATCACTTCCTCATTCGCGAGGACGGTCCCCAGCTCGGGGCACCAGTTCACCGGCACCTCGGCGCGATAGGCGAGCCGTCGAGAATCCCGGTAGGCGTCGGGATCGGGTGTCCCGGGTGGGATCGGGAGCTCGGCGATCGGCCGTCCTTTCCCCCTGCGTATCCGGCCGGCGGGATCGGTCCACTCGAAGTCGGGGTCGTACCAGGTATCGTGGATTTGCAAGAAGATCCACTGGGTCCACCGGTAATACTCGGGATCGGTCGTGTTGACCTCGCGGTCCCAATCGTAAGAGAATCCGAGCGACTTGATCTGCCGGCGGAAGTTCTGGATATTCTGCTCGGTGGTGATCCGGGGATGGACGTTCTCCTTGACGGCGAACTGCTCGGCGGGGAGTCCGAACGCATCCCATCCCATCGGGTGCAAGACGTTGAACCCGCGCATCCGCTTGTAGCGGCAGAGGATATCGGTCGCGGTGTAGCCCTCGGGATGGCCGACGTGCAGGCCCGCCCCGCTCGGGTATGGGAACATGTCGAGGATATAGAGCTTCGGCCGGTCGGTGTCGAGATCCCGGGCGCGGAAGGTCCGGTTCCGCTCCCACTCGGCCTGCCATCGGGGTTCGATACGCTGCGGGTGATAGGCGGGCATGGTTCCCTGTCTCCGGCCCCGGCCTTCGGTCGTTCGATCGTGCCCGATCGTCCCGCCGGTCGGCCATGCGAGCCGTCCTGCTGACAAAAAAAGCCCGCCGGAAGTTCGGGGGCCGCTCTCGCCGTAACGTCCATCCCAACATAACGTCTCGTCCCCGGGCGCGGTAGGGGTGATCCGGCCTCGTCAGGACATCGGCGACCCGGAGATCTCGGCAGGAAGGATTCTCCTCGGGGAGCGAGCGGAGCCACACACGCTCGCGCCAGGATTCCTCGCGACAACGCGAGAAGAAGGCCGGCGGACAAACGCCCGGACGCCGGACGGGCGGGCGCGACGATCCGGCCTCGTCGCACCCGCCAAATGATCAACCGTTGACGACGTCACCGCCCCGGTTGCCCTCGACCCTGGTCCGGACCAGAGTCAGCGTGCCGTCGGGGGCCTCGTAGATCCCGCCGCCGATGGCCGCCGAGCTACCGGTGACGGTGCAGTCGGTCAGGGCCGCGATTCCGTCGTTGAAGAGGCCGCCGCCGTCGGCCCCGGCCGAGTTGGCCGCCAGATGGCAGTCGGTCAGCGTTGCGGTTCCATGATTGAGCAGGCCGCCGCCGTCCTGGCTCGCCGTGTTGTGATCGATCTCGACGGCGGAGAGGGTCAGCGTGCCGGTGTTGTCGATCGCGCCGCCGTCGGTAGCTGCGTTGTTCACGAGGCTGACCCCCGTTGCGGTGAGAGTACCGCCGTTGAAGATCCCGCCGCCGTTTGAGGCCGGGTTTCCGGAGAGGGTGTCGTTGGTGAGCGTCGCCGTGCCTCTGTTGAGGATCCCGCCACCAAAAGACGCGTTTCCTCCTCGGACTGTCAGTCCGGAGATACTGGCCGTAACGCCGCTGTTGACCGTGAAGACACTGCCAAATCCC
>DAIDJI010000115.1 GCA_027451455.1 Planctomycetales bacterium
GCTGGCGGCCGGAGACCGGGTCGAGCCGATCTGGTCCCTGACCGACTACACGCCTGAGACGCTCCCGCGCGAGGTGCTCTCCGAGGGCTCCTCCACGCGTGACCGTCTCGCCGCCCTGATAACCTCGCCGACCAACCAGCGGTTCGCCCCCGTCGTCGTCAATCGGCTCTGGCACCGCTACCTCGGCTATGGCCTGGTCGAGCCGGTGGACGACTGGGACGGCCCGACACGGGATCGGGCGCCCGAACTCCTGGCCGACCTGGCTCGTGAGCTCCTCGTGCATGATTACGACCTGAAGCACGTCGCCCGCGTGATCCTCAATTCCCGGGCCTATCAGGGACAGGCTCGGGCCGAGGTCAAGGGTGCCGGACCGCCGGCCCGTCGTCGCCTGACGGCCGAGCAGGTGCTCGACTCGCTCTTCGCCGCGGCCGGCAAGCCATTCCGGGCCGAGGAACTTTGCCTCGATATCGACGGCCGCCGGCCGCCAACCGAGTTCCTCAACCTGGGCCGACCCACGCGAGCCTGGCAGCTCGCGCTCCCCTCAAACGAGCGCGACCGCCCCGCACTGACTCTACCGGTCACCTCCAGCCTCGCCGACATCCTGATCGCCTTCGGCTGGCGCCCCGCCCGACCCGACCCGACGACCCTGCGCGAGTCGTCCATCACACCGCTCCAGCCGGCATCAATTGCGAACGGGGTCGCCCTCATCGGCCGAATCGCCCGCCTCTCGGACGATAGCGCGATCACCAAACTCTGCCTCATCGACCAACCGGCCGAGGCCCTGGTCCGATCGGTCGTCCTGCGCGTCCTCTCCCGGCCGCCGACGGAAGCAGAGGTGGTAAGGCTGGTCGACTACCTGGGCAAGACTTACTCCGACCGCGTCGTCCCCGGCGCCTCGATCCGGCCGCCAATGCGGCCCTCGCGGCGGCGGGTCTCGTGGTCCAACCACCTCCACCCCGACGCAACCCGGATCCAGATGGAGGAGGAACAGGTCGTCCGCGACGGCGACCCGCCCTCCGCCCGCCTGACCTCCGAATTCCGCGAGCGGATGGAGGATATCGTCTGGGCCCTGGTCAACAGCCCCGAATTCGTTTTCATCCCCTGAACGAACTGTCCGGCCGGGAGTCTGCCATGCCCGCGTTCGAGATCGACCGCCGCGAATGGTTCAGGCGAGGTGCCCTGGCGGCTGCCGCCACTCTCGCCGGAGGCACCGCCCGGTCCGCCAGTCCGCGCGGCAAGGCCGAGGCTTGCATCCTGCTCTGGCTCGGCGGCGGTGCGGCCCAGATCGACACGTTCGATCCCAAGGGCCGAGGCGACGGCAAGAAAAAGCCCGGTTGCTATTACGAGTCGATCGAGACAGCACTTTCCGGCGTCCGCCTTTGCGAACACCTGCCGGGCCTCGCCCGCCGGCTGCACCACACCGCGATCCTCCGAACCCTTCACCACGAGATCATCGACGAGCACGGCGCTGCGACCAATTTGATGCACACCGGCCGGCCCACCAGCGGCACGATCGCCTATCCGTCTATTGGCTCGATCGTCGCCCACCAGCGCGGGGCCAACGGCGAGGGTGTGCCCGCCTACGTCGTCATCGGCTATCCCAGCGTCAGCCGCGGCCCCGGCTTCCTCGGCTCGAAGCATGGCTATGTCTACCTGACCGACACCCAAAGCGGGCCGGCCGGACTGACCCCGCCGGCCAGCCTCGGCGCGGGCCGCCGCGACCGCCAGGAACGGCTGCTCGAATCCTTTCGGGCTGACTTCCAGGCCGCTCACCCCAGGGACGCCACGGTCGCCGACTACGTCGCCGCCTCGCGCGAGGCCGCCCGCCTCGCCGGACCGAACTTCCGCCGCGTCTTCGAATTGGATCGCGAGCCTTCGAGCCTGCGCACCGCCTACGGCGGCGAATTTGGCCAGCGCTGCCTCCTCGCCAGACGGCTGGTCGAGGCCGGCGTCCGTTTCATCGAGGTCGCGCACAACCTCAACTTCGTCAACGGAACCGGCTGGGATACGCACAATCAGGGGCAACTCCAGCAGCATGGCCTGATCCGCGAGCTGGATCACGCCCTCTCGGCCCTGCTCGACGACCTCGAACGCCTCGGTCGGCTTGATTCCACCCTGGTCGTCGTGGCAACCGAGTTCGGCCGTCCGGCCGCATTCGACTCCGGCGGCGGCCGAGGTCATCAGTCCACCGCCTTCAGCGCCCTGCTGGCAGGCGGCGGCCTGCGCAACGGTCAGGTCATCGGGACCACCGACGACCTTGCAAAGACGATCGTCGACCGGCCGGTCTCGGTCCCCGATTTCCACGCGACGATCCACGCCGCCCTCGGTATCGATCCTTCCAGGGAACTGCTCACGCCCGAGGGCCGTCCCGTCCCGATCACCGACCACGGCCACCCGATCGCCGAACTGTTCGGCTGACGCGCAGGAGCCGTGACCGTTGGGGGACGTGACCGTCGGGGGACGTTACGGGTTGGTTAGATCCGGAGCCCAGAGGCCCGGCTTCAACATGGGGGACTTGCCGGAAGATGGAAAGGTCGCCTTCGCAGCGGCCCGGAGCTGCGACGAGAGATCCTCAACCGTCTTCGCGTGGGCCGGTTCCGTAACCAGGTTCGTGAGTTCGCGGGGGTCGGACTCGTGGTCGTACAGCTCGCGGCCCCGACGCCCCTCGTCCCACTCGGTGTACCGCCAGCGGGGCGTCCGCAGGCTGTAGCCGAAGAATCGCGTGCCTTG
Source organism: Planctomycetales bacterium (assembly GCA_027451455.1). Classification (GTDB taxonomy): domain Bacteria; phylum Planctomycetota; class Planctomycetia; order Isosphaerales; family Isosphaeraceae; genus JAKAUH01. Next base: position 2,731 of record DAIDJI010000115.1, read on the forward strand.
ATCGCCGATTGCCGGGCTGGCCCCGGCCCGGCGGAACCCGCCCCCACGCACCACCTGCGTGATCGCCCAGCCGCGGCCAGCGACGTTCGGATCTTTCAGCATCGGGACCAGGCTCTGCCCTTGCAGGTTCGCGGGCCGCTCGACGCCGCAGAGCTCGGCGAGTGTCGGGAACAGGTCGACCAGGCTGACCGGCGACCGGGCAACCCCGCCCTTCTTCGTCACCCCAGGCGCGACGATGAGCAGCGGAACCCGCGCACTCTCCTCGAACAGGCTCTGCTTCTGCCAGAGGCCGTGCTCCCCAGTGTGGTAGCCGTGGTCGCTCGTGAAGACGATCACCGTATTCTCGGAGAGGCCCAGCCGGTCGAGCGTCTCCACCACGCGCCCAACCTGAGCGTCCATGAAGCTGATGCTGGCACGATACGCCTGAAGTCCCTGCCGACGGAGGTCATCGGTGAGCTTGTCCTGCTCCTTCTTGGCGCTGGCAAGGGCAGGGGGTGGGATGTCGGCCTGGTCCTCCTTCACCCCGTGGACGACTGGCATCTCGTTCTCGGGGTAGAGATCGAAATACGACCGGGGCGCGACATACGGCGTGTGCGGCCGGAAGAAGCCGAGGGCCAGGAAGAACGGCCGGTCCGTCCGCCGGGCGCAGCGCTCGAGGATCCACTCTGCGTCCTCGGCCATCATCCCGTCGGTGTGGAACCGGTCGGCCCTGGGCGACGCGTACCAGCTCAGCGTCCCGCCGAAGTTTCCGGGCAGCAGCGAGAAGATCCGAGGCTCCTCCTCCAGCCGATCGACACCCGCTGGGTTGGATTCCAGCTCCCACGAGCCGGGGTCGTCGTGCCCGTTGGTGCCGATCGACCGGGGTACGTTGTAATGGTACAGTTTGCCGATCCTCGCGGCGAAATAGCCCGACCGGCGAAACGACTGCGGCATGCTCATCTGCGAGGGGATCGTCTGCCGAAAGATCTGCCCGTTGGCCAGGATGCCGGTACTGTTGGGATAGAGGCCTGTCAGCATCGAGTTGCGGCTCGGTCCGCAAAGCGGGAACGCGCAGTAGGCCCGCTCAAAGAGCACCCCGCGGGAGGCCAGGCGGTCGATGTTCGGACTCTTCGCCAGCCGGTCGCCGTAACAGCCGAGCAGGGTGTTGAGGTCGTCCGATATCAGGAACAGGACGTTCGTCCGCTTCGCATCAGCGGCCGTGGCCGCTCCGCCGAGCAGAATGAAAAGGGCGATCGCGACGATGGGTCGGCCGGGCATGGGCATGGGGAGAGTCCTCATCGGCACTCGAGCGAACAGGTTCAAGGAGCGAGTCGCTGGACCTTCGGCATCAGGTATAGAAGGGCCGTCGACGATCCGCAAGCGCTCATCGGGTCGAACCCCAACGAAATCCACCCTCGTCGCTCGCCCGACTCCTCGCTGTTCGCAACCGAGAATTCCACGGTCGGCGCGCCGGTCGTGTACGCCCCGGGAATCCCTTGGTGCAACCGGGTGAAGTGATTCCCCATCCCGTCGGGACCGCCCCGCGCTGAGGCAGGCAAACGAGGACGCTGCACGAGTCAACGGCCCGCCAGAGGTGACGCAACGGGGACAAAGGATGGTATGCAGACGCTGGAATGAAAACCTTCCTCAATCATCCGGACGGCCGGGTCATCGGGAGAATTCCCTCCACGCGGGCTCGCTCGGCGGATCGTTCATCCAGGAACGTCCCCGGCCTCCGCCGTCCGCCTGTTCCCAGCTCCGACTGGTCCAGCTCCGACCTGCGAGGCCCGCGACAAAGCCGACCCTCCCGCCAGGACCCGATCGGCCCGGCATGCGGACCCGGAGCGGGGCCCAGCGGATCCCGACCGGCGGGTGAGGCTCGGTCGGGTAGGTCGAACCGGTCGGAGGGGGTATCGGACGGTTGGCGATGTTCGCACCTTCCTCCGTTTGGCCGCCCACTCAGCCCCCCGTTTGGCCGCCGCCCGCTGATTCCTTTGTATTCACCGAAGAGTTAGCCGTCGAGTTCCAGAGGCTGCCATGGATTAGGCAGATAATCCCGTTTAGAATGCGCGCAGAGTTCTAGGTTAACTCCTGAGGTTGCTGCTTGAATGCGGAGTTTCATAAAATAAGGCGTCATTTTTATGATAAAGAGTATTGACATAAAAAATTTCCGGTCGTGCTACTCGACTTCCATCGCCTTCAACAAGAACGTTTGCGCCATCGTCGGCAAGAACGGCGCTGGCAAGACCAATGTGCTAAGGTGTATTGATTGGGTTGCTTCGTCCTCCATCTCCACGGATCCCGTCCGGGTCACGCAGGCCGGCAATGTCTCGGATGAGCCGGATGAGGTATCTACCAAACTCATCGTTGAGCTCGACGAGGGTCGATTCGAGTACTGCCTCTCGATCCCATGGCCCTACGCGAAGGGACCAAGGAGGGCTGCTTCGCTTCGCGACAGCTTGGCCCTGATCGACGGTGATCGGCCAACAGACATCTTCCGGCGAGAGGGGGAGAAGATCGTCGTCTGCGACCGGCCTGAGCCGATCCGGATCGCACGGGCGACCCCCTCGATTGCCGCGCTCCTATCGCTCCTCCCGGAGAACGACGAGCTTCGGAAGCCGCTCTCGGCATTGAGTTCTTTCCTGGCGGGCATTCGCTACTATGCTCTTGAGGAGAAGGCGGAATACCCGGATTTCGTCACGGAGCAGCAGTACAACGACTGGCTGATCAAATACCAGAACGAAGGGCTTCTTACCGACTCAGTCGCCCTACGCCTCATCTACATGTGGAGCGAGGATAAGGAGCGATTCGAGGAACTGAGAGCATTGCTGGGGCCAGAAGGTCTCGGTTTGCTCAAGCATTTCGACATTGTGGAACTGAACAGGGTGATCGAGCCGACACGGTTCGAGATGGACGCGCCCGAGACAAAGGTCTATCTGCCGGTCTTCACGCCGTCCGAGCAGATGGGCGGCGCAGGACGGCCCTTTCCATTCTTCAATCTGTCGGTTGGAACGCGCCGCGTCATCCGGATCGTGACCTCCCTCCTCTTCGACCAGCGATCTGTGATGCTGATGGAGCAGCCGGAAGACTCGGTCCATCCCGGCCTGCTACGCAAGCTGATCGACGTGATGAAAACATATTCGTACAGCTTCCAGATTATCTTTACCACTCATTCCTCGGATGTGCTCGACGTACTCCGTCCGGAAGAGGTTCTCATGGCGACGGCCATCGGCGGCAGGACCTCTGTACGGCAACTCTCGCCGGATGAGGTCGCGCGAGCCAGGCGGTTCCTGAGCAACGAGGGCTCGCTCTCGGATTTCCTCGAACCTTTCGGTGAGCCATAGAGATGTTCGCTGTCCTCGCTGAGGATCGCTCCGACGTCGACTCACTCGCGGTCCTGATCAAACGAATCAGTGGCATGAACAATGCCACCGTTCAGCGGAAAGGATTCAGCGGTTGCGGTGAGTTATGCCGTAAGGCGTGGAGCCACATACAGGAGTTCGCCGATAAGGGCGCCACGCACTTCATCGTCTGCCACGATTCCGACGGAAACGACCCGGTCGAGATCAAGAAGAAAGTCCTGGAGAGCGTTGGCGCAAGGATTATTGTGCCGAAGAATTGCTGCATTGTCGTGCCAGTCCAGGAACTGGAGGCATGGATCATCGCGGACGAGGAGGCAATCCATAAGGCCATACCTTCGTTGGTCATCAAGCCGGTCGCACGCCCCGAGACGGTGACGAGCCCCAAGGAGTGGCTCGTCAATGAGTCCAGGCGGGGGCGATCCCGACCACTCTACGTCCCGACCATCCACAACGTAAAAGTCGCCGAACATCTCGATTTAAAGAAGGTCGAGAGGAAGTGCCCGTCCTTCTTTGATCTGGTCGCCTTCGTCAGCCCTCCAAAATCGGCTGATGGCTCGCCTGGGGTCAAATCGCATGAGTAGCCCCGAAATGCCAGCGCAGTGCTCCAGATCGGGGTCGGGGACAAGCAGATGGGATGGAACGAGATTCAGGCAGCGTGCTCTCAGAAATCTGGTTCGATTTTGATAAGAATCGTATGGCTGGCTGGCTCGTCGACCCGATCGAGGAGGCGGGAGACGCCGAAGAAGATCAGCCCGAAATCGACCCCGGCCGCGGAGACGATCCGGAGGGCGGCGAAGGCCTCCCGCTCGATGTCCGTCCGGGAGCGGCTCCAGCTCATGCTCAGGGCGGGCCTGGTGACCCGGGAGCAGGCCCAAAAGGCAACCCCGGTTGAAATCACCGAGAGCCCCGAGTAGCGATCCCGACGCGCCGGGGCGTCGCAGACGACATTCGGCCGCCGTCCCATCCACCGCTCGTTCCCGCATCGTCCGGGCCTGGGCCGACCGTCCCACCCTCGCCCGATCGGCCCGGCATGCGTCTCCGGCCCGGGGCCCAGCGGATTCCGACCAACTGCCCGGGCTCGGTCGGGCCGGTCGAACCGGCCGGAGGGGGTATCGGACGGTTGGCGATATTGGTTCCGTTCGCTATTCGCCTTCGATGTCCCTGGGCTTGACGGGCTTCTCGCTCGGAGCCCGGATGCAAAGGATTTTCACGACGTCATCTTGCACGATGAACAGAGCCCGGTAGGGTTTGCTCTTGCCGACCCTGAATAGAAGATGGCGCACTTCCTCGGCGAAGTAACGATTCTCGTAGGCCAGGCCGCAAGACAGAGGGCGGGATTCGGGACGGTCGAGGGCCTCGTCGAATCGCATCGAGAATCGGTCGGCTGCCACGATCGACGACCGCTCTTCGAGCCATACCATCAGCCGGGCAAGGTCGGCATGGGCCCCGGCGGTCAACTCAACGCGATAGCTCATGACAGGTCGGGCAGTCGATGTTTTCGGCGAAGCTCGGCGATGGCCTCGCGGGCGGGCATCACCCGGCCGGCCTCGACGTCCGCCAGGCCCCGGCGGATCGCTTCGAGCGATTCGTCCCGCTCGTCGTTACTCTGGTTCTCGTACTCCCAGAGAGCAAGGACCTCATCGACCGAAGGGATGGTCTCGCCCGAGAGCTGCTCGTCGATGAAGCTCCTGAGGGCGAGGAGATCATTGATTCGTTCAGCGGCCATGCGTTCTTTCCTCCCGCGGTTTCTCCGAAGATAGCATCGACGAACGTTGCTGGTCAAAGGGCGAAGCATCCGGTCTTTCGACAGGATGCCCCTCGGACCAAGTCGCCGCAGGCGACATCTGACCGCCGTCCCGTCCACCGCTCGTCCCGGCCTCGACCGGGGACAAAGCCGACCGTCCCGCCGGCCCCGGATCGGCCCGGCGTGCGAACCCGGGCCGGGGCCCGACCAGCGGAACGACCGGGGTTAGACGAGCGGAACCGGCCGGCCTGTCGTAGGAACGGTCGAACGGTTGTCGATATTCGTTCCATTCCCCTTTTGCGGTCCCGGAGAGCCATCCAACATCCTGCTTAGAGTGCGTCGATACTTCAGTGGTTCTTTGCTCTGAGTTTTCGCATTGCCTCAACTGCCGAACGACCGAACGTTGACGACTCACAGTAAGGCTCGATCAGTCGCGCACTCTCGATGTTCCCGACATCACCAAGACAGTCGATGATGAAGTCGCCCACTTCGGTTTCTCTAAATCGGTGGAAAAGCGTCGACAGCTTGTCCAGATGTCTGATGCCAAACTCAAGGATTTGACAAACCTCCCCTGGAAATACTCTCATGATTTCCCCAAGTATAAAACTGGTCTGCTTATGATCGATGATCGACGCGTGCCGCAGTTGATACAGGGGGTCGACCGCCTCAAATAGTAATTCGGTACGGAGCCGCTCCCAGAGTGGAACACAGCGTACGACCAGATCTTCATGCTCGATACCGGGAGAGGAGAGCCAGAAGATAATTTCGCCGTAGACGGCCCATGCCTGCCTGTCCCCAGAGCCAAAATCTCCCATCAGTGGAGAGCCTTGCATGTACCTCGCGCAGCCCATTATCGCGCGCACATAACTCGCAACAGCGGTCTGCGGACTCGAGTCGTCGCGGTTCGGGGGGGTTGCCCACTGGAGGAATGCGCGCAACGCCAGAGGACTATCGGCCTCGAGCAGTTTCCCCAGAATCCAATCACTGAAGAGGCTATGCTCGGCACCGAGAGCGGCCATGGTGAAGAGCTGTGCGAAGCCGTCCGGAGGTAGTGAATAGACCGCTTCGCGATAAACCTCCGTATCGAACCCTTCGATAATACCCGCGACAATCTCATATGCACACATTTGCGCAAGATCGTCTAATGGGACTGCGAGTACGGCGGCGATGCGTTGGCCGACCTCATCTGTATTTACCGTAGGCTTAATCTCGCCGAATGCGTTGAGAACGTCGAAGATGACCGTATTGAGGAAGGGCTGATTGTCGTTGAGGTATGAGTCGAGGAGCTCGATGGTGCGGGAGCGCTCTTCGCCCTCCAAAGTAGCCCCCCAGCCTTGGACCATATCCGTCGCCATGAGTCTCAGGTGATAGATTCGCGTCCTCCAGCAAGCATCCAGGATTTGCGGTACGTCACGTGCGAACTCTCTTCGCGGGCGCCTCATCATCTGGCAGAGCAACGCCTTCTCGCCCAGAGACAGATGCGACAGCCGCGGCAGCATCCTCTCAATCTCGGTCGCGACTCTGGCCGATTGGCTATGAAACCAATGCAGGCGCGATGCTTGGTGGATGAGAGAAATTGGTAGGAAGTTCTCTTCGTTGTCGCGTACATATGTGTATATATATTCAAAAACTTTATCTACATGACTGATCTTCAGCTTTCTGGCACCGGACATGCTCTGCGCTTTCGTAAGCCACGCCTCATCTGTCAGCCTTGCAATCTGGACCACCTCCTCAATGAAATGGCCCTCATTGAGGAGCCCGCCAATCGCACTCATCAACGCAATCTCGTATGGAGTCCGTCTCGGGACACCGCCGATGACAACCTCTTTGTAAGTATCCGTATCGTGCGTCCATGTAATCTCGATCTCGTCGAGAGATGACTTGGCTTCGTTCAGCAGGCGATTACAATCTTCCCTGGCGACCTCCTCCGCCATCCGCCCGAATGTTCCTCGTACGCAGCCGCGGACGATGTCGGGGTCGGATAGTTCTTTGAGGCATCGCCTGATGAACTCCCGCTCGGTCTCCATCCCGAGTACATACTCCGCGAGGAGACGGTTGCTGGGCAACGCGAGCGACTCGGCCAGTTCCTCGGCCGAGTCGTACTTCTGCATCAGGGACTCAGCTTGGAAGAACCGCTCGATCATCTCGTGCTTGAACGCGCAGAGGTTCTGCTGGACGTGCAGAAGGCCGCACTTCAACGCCTCGTCGAAGAGACGAGTCTTCCCACCAGCCCTGCTCAGGAAGCGCAAGGCCACCCTCCTGGCCTGTGCCATGGGGAGACTGCTTACGTAATTCTTATTCATTTGAGCGGATATATTGCATAAAATAGACCTCACCAGGGTCGGATCCTCCGCACTTTCAAGGCGCCGACTAACGTACGAGTCGAACAGCATCGCCCGCGTCATGGGCTGCAGATTGGCCCTGAGATCTGCCGCCACCAAGCTTAACTCATAAGGAGTTTCAAATGGAATGCAGAGCCCTTGATATTCGGAAGGCAGCGGACCCGTGTGATACGCCTGAAGGACCGCGGACCGTTCCTCGGCATTGAGCGGCGCGAACTCAAAAATCGCGTCGCCCAGGACATGGGTGAGGCCAACAGCTTCATGCGTCGTGATATGAACGGGAACGTTCCAACGCAGGCAAAATGCCTGAATATCTTTGACGAGGGCCTCTCGTCCTTTCGCAGGGCACTCATTGAAGCCGTCGACGACGAGGGCCAAGCGGGCGCTACATCGTTCCGCCGATCGGAGGAGGTGCATGCCCGTCTCGGGATGCAGATGTGCGATGGCCCTGTCCAGGAGTGCCGAGAGCTTTCCGGTGTAGTCACGAGCCGAGATTACCAGCGGCGTCCACCCCTGCTCGAGGGCTTTCAGCATTAGATGCTTCATGAGCAGGGTCTTGCCGCTGCCCGACTTACCAACAAGTTGAACATGCCGGCCTCGGAGGACCGAATCTTCCACTGCTCCAAACTCGACGGGACTGTTGTCCTTC
>DAIDJI010000116.1 GCA_027451455.1 Planctomycetales bacterium
GAGATCCGACCGACACAGGTAAAATCCCGCGTACCCGACCACCAGCAACCCGACGGTCATCGCCTGCCGCCGCCGGAGCCGATGGCTCACGCCGTCGTCCCGCCCAGCCCCACCGCCCATCTCATCGTTCTCGTCGATCCCCGCGCCCATGCTCATACCGTTCGGTCCTCGCCTCGCTCCCCTGCAACGCCCGGAGTCTACCAGCAAGGCCGGACCTCGACGACCCGGAACCTCCATCCCAACGGCCAGGCCCGGATCAGGATCGCGGTGGACTCTCTTTTGTATTGTATATACAGATTCTTCCCCAAAATGGTGCCGTGAGTGTAGATCCTCGTCCGCGACCTTGCAAGAGAAGAGCCTGTGAAGCGAGGAAAACCGTCAGAGCCAGAGAACGGCTCTCGAATTCTGTATCGCGCAGTTTGCCGGTGGGCTCGATGCAGGTTAGGATCGGAGGATGAGGCTCCCGAGAGGGGGCTCTGGCCGTCTGGGGAGGGTCGGCGATGGGATCGGACGGGTTGCCGAGATATCAGCAAGTGGCGCGGGCGGTGGAGCAGGAGGTGCTCGGGCGGGGTGGTTCGAAGGTCCCCAGCGCCCGTGAGGTTGCGGCGGCTCACGGGGTCTCGGTGGTCACGGCCTCGCGGGCGATCCAGGTGCTGCGGGACCGGGGGCTGATTCGGACGGTGGAGCGATCGGGGAGCTTTGTCACGCCCTCGCCAGGTCCCGAGACGGCGGCGCATCTGGCGCTGGTGCAGCGGAGCACGCCGGGGCCGTGGCTTCCGGCGAGCCTCGCCTTCACGAGGGCGGGGTTCGCGGCGGTCTCGCGCCGGGAGGGCCTCCGAATCGACGACGACCGGTTCCACTTCGACGACGCGACCCGGGCCGCCGAACTCCGTCGGCAGGCCCGCACCGCGGCCCGCGAGGGGGTCTCGGGGATCATCTTCATGCCCTCGCGATACTCCGACGAGGCCGCCCGCCAGGACGAAACCTTCCTGCTCGCCTGCCGCGAGGCCGGAATGGCCTGCGTTTTGATCGAGCGCAACCTCCGAGGCTGGTCCCGTCGGCTGGATTACGACCTGGTCGCCGCCGACGACCTCGACGGCGGAGCACGCTGCACGACTCACCTTCTGGAACAGGGGCGTAGACGGGTCGCCTTCGTGACCGGCTCGCCCACGAGCAGCCACGAGGGACGGCTCGCCGGCTACCTCGCCTCGATCGCCCGCACCCCAGGCGCAGGGCCTCCTCTCGTCCTGGAACAGCCCGGCTCCGACCGCCCCGGCGACGCCTACGCCGAACTGGCCGGACGTCTCGCCGAACACCGGGCCGACGCGATCGTCTGCTACCAGGACTACATGGCTCTCGGCCTGATCCTGGAACTCCTCAACCGAGGCGTCCGCGTCCCGGCCGACGTCGCCGTCACCGGCTTCGACGACCTCCCGATCGGCCAGGCCTACTCGATCGGCCTGACAACGTACGCCTTCTCCGCCGAGACAGTGGCCGTTCATGCCATCCGCCTGGCCCGTGCCCGAGCCGCCGGCGACCTCGGCCCACCCGTCAAGGTCCTGGTCCCAGGAACCCTGATCGTCCGTGGTAGCAGCAGCGGCGAAGCGTGAAGCAAATTCTTTTGATAATAATCAAATCAAATTGCATGAAAATAAGTAATATTCTATCTGGAATCTTGAATCTGGAGTCCCAGATTTTCCATTAATTTATTCAATAGTTAATCATTCTCTTGGATGTTGCAAAAGCCCCTGATCCCGCTCGCCTCACTCGGGAATTTGCAAGGTTCCCAGATCGGTGGGCTCGGCCTTGATCTCGACGACCGTCAGGGGCGATTCGTCGCTGGCATAGCGCCCCTGGAATCGGTCGAGGTCCATCGCGCCGGGCTTGTTGTTGCGGCGGGTTGTTGCGGCGCCGCCCTTTTTGCGGCTGGTCTTGCCGGGTTTCGAGCCGGATGCCTCGGGCCGTGGTGCCTGTCCTTCCTCGGTCGGCCAGGCGACCAGGACCTTGTACCGCCCGGCCGGCGCTCCGTCTCCCGCCCGCGAGACCACCTCGAACGTGCCGTCGTCTCCCACCGTCGCCGACGCGGTGACGGCCTCGGCTCCCGGTTTCGCCGACTCGGGATGGAGCATCAAAAACGCGCCCGCCGCCGGTTCTCCCTTGTGCACCAGTTTGCCGAACGCCCGCGAATGGCCCGGCGGCGGACCCCCGCAGCCGGCGACCACCATCGATGCCGCCAGCAGCACAACCCGCGCGACCCCGGTTCGTCGTTTCATCGTCTCCCCTCGTGATCGTTGGTTCAATATCCCCATTCCCGACCCCGATCCGTCGGGCGGCCCCAGCGCCGATACGCCCAGCCCAGAGACGCTCGGGAACATCCTGGCGTTCCCCGTTCCCTCTGTCAACGCCCAATTCTGTATAACACAGATGTGGCGGGTGTTCGGTCGATGTCCTGCAAGATCGGCCATCTTTACGCGATGAACGCCCGATCTTCCGCAAGAATTCACTTGAACCTGCCCCGAGGCCAGCGACAATCCTACCCGGCGGTGCAGCCATTCTGTATATACAGCCTGGAGGCGTTGCCGATGGCCTTCACGTGATATGAAGGCTCATCAAATTGGTGAATACGGCTTGCCGTGTGGCGGGCTTTTGTCAGGTGGGGGCCTGTGCGGCCCCGAGCAACCCGGGAGGGTTCGGCGATGGGCGGGAAGACGAGGCGAGGGAACGGGCGTCGCGGTTTCACCCTGATCGAGCTCCTGGTCGTGATCGCGATCATTGCCGTGTTGATCGCCCTGCTACTGCCGGCCGTGCAGTCGGCCCGAGAGGCTGCCAGGCGGGCGCAGTGTACGAACAACATGAAGCAGATCGGCCTGGGCATTCTGAACTTCGAGTCGGCCAACGGCTACATGCCGCCCGACGTCGAGCACAACATTGCTTCGCTGGTCGACAACGATCCGGCGGCCGTCCTGACCGGGACTCAGTATGAGCGGCAGGGGGTGATGGCGCTGATCTTGCCCTTCATGGAGCAATCCAATATCTACAACATGATGAACCTGAATCTCTCGTGCTACGACCAGCGGAACGTGCCGCCCGCGGTGGGTGGGCCGGGCTCGCTCTTCCCGGGCGTCGGGCAGAACTCGGTCTATTCGATCGCGATCAGCACCTACATCTGCCCGTCGGACCCGGTCCCGGCGACGATCAATTACTACAACATGGCGTGGACGTATTACGGGATGGGCCAGAATCCGCCGATTCCGAACCCTCCGACCCAGATCTGGGGCCGGACCGACTACTATGCGATCCCCGGCTTCGACGGCGGACTCCCGCGCGCCCTGGGGTACTCGGCGGCCGGTGTGAAGGCGCTCGCAGGCTCGGGCGACGTCGGCACGATCTGCGACATCGCTCAGCAGCTCCCCGATGGCTCGTACGGCAACGCCTGGGCCCACGTCCGGATCGCCTCGATCACCGACGGCACCTCCAACACGATGATGATCGGCGAGATGGCCGCCCGGCCGGTCGGCTATAACCACGCCCGACAGATTTACGTGCAGAACGGCGGCCCGGTCGACGGCGTCATCAACCCGATCAACGGCGGCGGCGGCGCCTGGGCCGATCCCTATTCCTATGCTCACCAGGATGGGGCCTATCCCAGCGGAATCCGGGGCAACGGCGGCACCTGCGTGATCAACTGCACGACCAACAACGAACTGTACTCCTTCCACCCCGGCGGCGTGAACGTTCTCTTCGCGGATGGCTCGGTCCACTTCCTCAAGGAGACGATCAACCCCTTCATCGACGTCGCGCTCGTCACCCGAGCGATGGGCGAGGTGATCAGCTCTGATCAGTATTGATTCCTTCCTACCAGCGGCCGTCGCGCGACGAGGCGCGGCGGCCGTTGACTGACCGGTGGGGGCGTGAGGATTCGGGGCCCGTGTGATACCCTCCAGCAGTCCGGCGATGCGGTCCCGGTTTTCCTTGATGATGAGGAGATACTCATGTTCTCGAGATCTGCGAGGGCGATCGGCCTGCCGGCGATGCTGGCGCTGGCGGCGATGACGCCGATCTTCGCGGGCCGGGCGGTCGCGCAATCGCCCAAAATGGGGCGCCAGCCCGACGGCGATTTTCTGGTCTCGACCGGCCAGCGGGTCGCGGGCGGATCGATTCCGATCGAGGGGCGGCCGATCGACATGGCCCGCCACCCGACCGAGCCGGTACTGGCCGTCCTCGAGCAGAGTCGGGTTCTGCTGGTCGACCCGTCCGAGATTCGCAAGGGCGCGGGGGCCTCGCTCGAGGGTGGGAACTCGGCCGGGTTTCGCGGCCTGATCTGGACGCCCGACGGCCGCAGGCTCCTGGCGAGCACCAGCCGGGGCGAGATCCGATCGTTCCGGTACGACGGCCGGAAGCTCACTCCCGGCCGTCGCATCCACATCCAGCCCAGGGACGCGAAGGAGAACCCGGTCCCCGGCGGAATGGCGGTCACTCGCGACGGCCGGCGCCTCTTCGTCGCCTCGGCGAACCGGGGCACGGTCGCCGTGATCGATCTCTACGAGCGCAAACTCCTCCGCGAGATTCCCGTGCAGGTGCTCCCGTTCGAGGTCCGGCTCTCCGACGACGAGCGGATCCTGATCGCCAGCAACTGGGGTGGTCGGCCCCCTCGCCCCGGCGACCGGACGGCCCGGAGCCAGAATCTCGATGTCGTCGTCGACGACCGAGGCATCCCAGCCTCGGGGACGGTCAGCCTGATCGAGCTTGCCACCGGCGCGACCCGGCACGTCGAGGTCGGCATCCATCCGACGGCGATCGTCGTCCGCGGCGATCGGGCCTACGTCGCCAACGCGATCAGCGATTCGATCAGCGAGATCGACCTCAGGGCCGCCCGCGTCGCGCGCACGATCCCGATGCGATGGGGCGAGCTCCGCGTCCTCGGCGGGATGCCCAATGCCCTCGCGATCCGGGGCGATCGCCTCTACGTCGCCAATGGCGGTGACAACGCCCTCGCCGAGGTCGACCTGGCCGCCGGTCGTGTCCTCGGTTTCCGGCCCGCCGGCTATTTCCCCGTCGCCGTGCAGCTCGACGACGACGGACGATCCGCCTACGTCCTGAACACCAAGGGAAACGGCTCCGTCCGCCGGACTCTCCACGGCCAGCCCGGCAACGCCCATGATTTTCAGGGCTCGATCACGCGGGTGAACCTCTCGGCCGACCTCGGCGCCGATACCGCCCGAGTGGCACGCCACAACCGATGGGAGGCCCAACCCGGCCGGCCGAAGGCAAGGGTCTACAACGGTGGGATCAAGCACGTTCTCTACATCATCAAGGAGAACCGAACCTACGACGAGGTCTTCGGCGACATGCCCGCGGGGAACGGCGACCCCAGGCTTTGCAGCATCGGCGAGACGATCATGCCCAATCATCGCAAGATCGCCCGCGAGTTCACCCTTTTCGATAACGGATACGTCAGCGGGACCAACAGCGCCGACGGCCACGCCTGGTCGACCCAGTCGATCGCCAACGACTACCTCGAACACTTCTACGTCGGCTACTCACGTACCTATCCCGACGACGGCGACGACGCGATGGGTCTCTCCGGCGCAGGGGCCATCTGGGACGCCGCGCTGAAGAAGAAGCGATCGGTCCGCGTCTGGGGCGAGTTCTGCGACGACAAGCTCGCCACCTACGACCCGATGCCGAAAGATTGGTTCGAGGTCTGGGAAGACCGCGTCCAGGGGACGCATAAATTTAAGTTCACGGCTGATACAACCGTCGCGAGCTTGAAGCCGCTGATCAACCGCGAGGTGCATTACTGGCCGCTCTTGCAGAGTGATCAGTTCCGCGCCGATGTCTTCATCCGCGAATACGAGGAGTTCAGCCGGAAGGATACGGTTCCCGACCTGATGATGCTGACGCTCCCGTGCGACCACACAGAAGGGATCAACCCGAAGTATCCGACGCCCCGCGCGATGATGGCGGACAACGACCTGGCGCTTGGCCGGGTGGTGGAGGCCGTCTCAAAAAGTCCGCAATGGAAGGAGACCTGCATCTTCGTGATCGAGGACGACGCCCAATCGGGTCCGGACCATGTCGACGGCCACCGGACGGTCTTCCTGGCGATCAGCCCGTACAACCGGCGACATACGGTGGATTCGACGTTCTACACGACGACGAACATGATCCGGTCGATGGAGATGATGCTGGGTCTTGACCCGATGAACCGATTCGACGCGACGGCCGACCCGATGTTGGCCTGCTTCACCGACGAGCCCAACCTGACGCCGTATCGATCGGTACCGAACCACGTCCCGCTCGACGAGCGGAACCCCTCAGGCCATGCGATGACCGACGCCGATCGCTACTGGGCCGAGAAAACGGCCTCGCTCGACTGGAGCCACCTCGACGCGCCCGATCCGTACTGGTTGAATCGAATCACCTGGTACAGCCTCTACCGTGGCACGCGAGCCTATCCCGCCCGCCCCGGCGAGCAACCGGGAACGGATGACGACTGAGTGAGAAGTCAGGGCGTGGTCGTCCGTCGTCATTCAAGAGGATCTGGGCGACGATCATGACGGCTCCCCACGCACACAGCCTCTCCGGACGACCTCAATCGGAGTGGCATTCGCTCCGCGACCATCTCCAGGACACGGCCAGGCTCGCCCAGAAGTTTGCATCGGTCTTCGAGGCCGGCGAGTGGGGTTACCTGGCCGGTCTCTGGCACGACCTGGGCAAGTACAGCGACGACTTCCAGAACTACCTCTGCCGGAACGGCGGCGATGAGGACGCGGTCCACTCCTCGGAGATAACCGGCCGCGTCGACCATTCGACGGCCGGTGCCCAGCATGCCGACCGACTCAAGGCGCGCCTCCTCGCCTACGTGATCGCGGGCCACCACGCTGGCCTGCCCGACCACATCGGCGAGGGCTCCAGCCTCTCGGCCCGCCTGGAAAAGAAGGTCCCTTCGATCGACGCCGCGCCGGCCGAGATCCGGGAGCATCCCCTGCCCCGCTTGCCTCGGCTCGATTGCCCCGACAGGAGCGAAAAACGACAAGGCTTCACGCTGGCCTTCTCCACACGGATGCTCTTCTCCTGCCTTGTCGATGCGGATTTCCTCGACACCGAGCGGTTCATGGATCCCGGCCGAGCAAGCCACCGACCGATGGACCCTCCCTCCTGCGCCTCGATGCTCGAACGACTCGACGAATTCCTGGCAAGAAAGCAGAAAGACATCTCCCAGACGCCTGTCAACCGGCGCCGCGCGGAGGTTCTGGCTCTCTGCCGGGAGCGGGCCGCCGAGGCTCCGGGCTTCTTCTCGCTCCACGTCCCCACCGGCGGCGGCAAGACCCTCTCCTCGCTGGCGTTCGGTCTGACGCACGCCGCCCGGCACGGCCTTCATCGCGTCGTCTACGCGATCCCCTTCACCAGCATCATCGAGCAGACCGCCGACACCTTCCGCGCGGCGCTCGGCGACCTGAAGGAACACGTGCTCGAACACCACGGCAATCTCGACGCCGACGATCCCGCACGACAATCCGTCCGGCTGAGGCTGGCCGCCGAGAACTTCGACGCGCCCCTGATCGTCACGACCAACGTGCAACTGTTCGAGTCGCTCTTTGCTTGCAAGCCGTCCCGGTGCCGGAAGCTGCACCGCCTCGCGAGGAGCGTGATCATCCTCGACGAGGTGCAGTCTCTGCCCCCTCGCCTGCTGGCTCCCACACTCGCCGCGCTCGAGGAACTGGTGAGGAACCACGGTTCGACGGTCGTCCTCTGCACGGCGACTCAGCCCGCTCTGGAAAAGCGTCCGGAGTTCTCGATCGGCCTGGAAAACATCCGGCCGATCGTCGACGATCCGACCGCGCTCCACGATTCCCTCCGTCGCGTCTCGGTCGAGCGCCGGGGCCGGATCGAAAACGCGGACCTCGTCCGATCTCTCCGGGAAGAGAAACAGGTCCTCTGCGTCGTCAACTCCCGTCGACACGCCGCGGAACTGTTCACCGAACTGGACGACCCCGAGGCGCTTCATCTGAGCGCCTCAATGTGCGCCGAGCACCGATCGGAGATCGTCGCCGAGATCCGCCAACGCCTCAAGGATCAGAAGCACTGCCGGGTTATCTCAACCCAGGTGATCGAAGCGGGCGTGGACGTCGATTTCCCGGCCGTCTACCGGGCGTCCGCGGGGCTCGACTCGATCACGCAGGCGGCCGGCCGTTGCAATCGCGAGGGGACCCTGTTGTCGGAGGACGGACAGCCCCAGCTCGGCCGGGTGATCGTCTTCGATTACGACACGAAGGCGTATCCGACCGACCCCTCGATCACCCAGGCCGCCGGCCACTTCCGCGAGATTGCCGGGAAACACAACGACCTGCTTTCCCCCCCCGCCGTTGACGACTATTTCCGCCTCCACTACTGGGAGCAGGGCGGTGATGGCGGACGCGGTTGGGATCGCGGCGTCGGTGACGCGAGCGTCATGGGCGCTTTTCATTCCCATAAAAAAGACCTCCTGCACGCCAAGTTCCGCGAGGCCGCCGCGACGTATCGCCTCATAGACGACGCCCAGGTCCGGCTGATCGTCCCTTACGGTCGCGGCCAGAAACTGATTGACGAATTGCAGAGCCTCCCCGATTTCGCGGAGCCCTGGCAGCTCCGCGACTTCGACCGCCGGGCGCAGCGCTACGTCGTCGGCGTCTACGAGCAGGACCTCCGCAAGCTGCACCAGAACAGCGCCCTGCTGGAACGCCACGGACGATTCTATCTCGGCAACCCCGCCGCCTATCACGACAGGCTCGGCCTGATCTTCGATATCGTCGGCCTCGATCCTGACAGGCTGGTGATCTGAGGCTTTACGACCTGCGATGACATCTGCCGGTCGCGCGAATCACGGCGGCAAGCAAGTACGTCCGGCTTTCCAGCCTGACCCGCTCGAAAAGTAGGTCAGGCTTTCCAGCCTGACCCGCTCGAAAAGGTCAGGCTGTAAAGCCTGACCTACATGAGCTTCTTCTTTGCCGTCGTCATAAACCCTGAAGAAAACGGGGACTGGCTACGAGTCTTCGAGGTGCCCGTTCCCGTTTTCTCAGAGCCTCTTATCGAGACGCGTCCAGACAAAATGCGCTCGGATTGAGGCAACATATGGACAGTATACCCATCCTGGTGTAAAAGTACACGCTTCCCAACGATGGTCGTGTGAATTCAGCCCACCGGGCATGCCTCAAGTTGTGGGCTCATAAGACGGGAGGGTTGGCAAGATCGATGAGCATTTCGTTGAAGGTCTGGGGCGATTTCGCCTGCTTCACGCGCCCCGAGATGAAGGTGGAGCGCGTCTCGTACGACATGATCACGCCCTCGGCGGCCCGGGGGATTGTCGAGGCGATCTACTGGAAGCCGGAGATTCGATGGGAGGTCACGCGCATCCGGGTTTTGCGACCGATCCGCTTTACCTCGATCCGGCGCAATGAGGTGGCGAGCAAGATCCCCGCGGGCACGGTCGCGACCGCGATGAAGAAGGGCCGAGGCGACCTGGGGATCTACGTCGAGGACGATCGGCAGCAGCGCGCCGCGACGATCCTTCGCGACGTCGCCTACGTGATCGAGGCCCGTTTCGAGATCCTGGGCGGCGAGAACAACGCCGGGAAGCACATTGACCAGTTCAAGCGACGAGCCCGAGACGGCCGGTGTTTCCAGCGCCCGTATCTCGGTTGCCGCGAGTTCCCCGCCGATTTTGCCCTCATCGACGACGGCCAGCCACTCCCCGAAGTGCCTCCCGATTTTCGGGGCGAGCGCGACCTGGGCTACATGCTCCACGACATCGACTTTGACGACGGCATGACGCCTCGTTTCTTCCGCGCAATCCTGCGCGACGGCGTGATGGACGTACCGCCTCTGTCGAGCCAGGAGGTGCGGCGATGACCCAGCCCACCAGCGGACTCCTGCCCGCGCTGATCGGCTACTACCACCGGCTCGGCGACGACCCCGATCAGCTCGTCGCCGATTTCGGCTTCTCGGAAGAGAAAATCCACTTTTGCCTGGTCCTGGAACCCGATGGAACGCTCTTCGAGTTCCAGGACATCCGCGAGCGCAACGATAAGGGGAAGCCGATCCCCAAAACGATGCTCGTCCCCGACAGCGGCGGACGATCCGGCACCATGTTCAAGCCGTTCTTCTGCTGGGACAACACCGGATACGCGCTCGGGCGCGACAACAAGGACAATCCCAAACGGGCCGCCGATATGTTCGCCGCCTTCCGCGATCTCCATTTGTCGTTCCGCGACGAGCTGGCGGGCGACGAGGGATTTCAGGCGCTTTGCCGGTTCCTGGAGCGTTGGGAGCCGGACCGGGTCGAGGAGTTCGCGGACTGGAAGGAAGCCGCCGGCCTCAACCTGGTCTTCAAACTCCGCGCCCGGGTGGGCTATCTCCATCAGAGCGAGGCCGTCAAATCGGCCTGGTCGCGGCGGCTCTTGGCGAGGGGCGAGGACGGGCCGAGCGTGACCGGCGTCTCGCTGGTCGATGGGGCCGAGGGCGAGCTAGCTCGGCTTCACCCCCAGCTCGGCGGCGTGACCGGGGCCAATACCTCCGGCGCCGCGCTGGTCTCGTTCAACAAGGATGCCTTCGAGAGTTACGGCAAGTCGCAAAGCTACAACGCGCCGGTCGGCACGCGCGACGCCTTCCGCTACGGCACCGCGCTGAACCGCCTGCTCGCCGACCGAGCCCGGCGGATCCCGATCGGCGATGCCACCGTCGTTTTCTGGTCGGATCGTGCCAGCGGG
>DAIDJI010000117.1 GCA_027451455.1 Planctomycetales bacterium
TCCGGTCTCGGATTCTGAAATCCAGATTCGAGAAACCAGATTTCCGATTTCCGAATCCAGCCAGATCCCCGATCTTTGGATTCTTTACGGGTTGTTGCGGGCGGTCCGGGTGCTGTTGTCGGCCGGCGGGCTGCCAGCGGCGGCGGACTCGGCAGGGAGGTAGATCGTCAAAATCCCTTCGAGGCCGGGGCGAAGCTCCCAGCCGGGGTTGTCGAACTCCGCCCGGATGTGAACCGCGGTCTCGCCGATCGCCTGGATCTGCGGATCGACGAAGGTGATCTTGCCCCGGAACCGCTTCTTCTCGACGGCGAGCGGGACGCGGGCCTTGCTCTTCGGCTGGATCTCCACGACCAGCCCTTCCTTGATCCGATCGGCGTAGTCGATCGGAACGTAGCAATCGGCGGCCAGCCGGTTGAGGTTGCCCATCTTCACGACCGCTTCATTGGCCCGGACGCTCTCGCCCGGATCCTTCCAGACCTTGGTGATCACGCCGTCGTAGGGAGCGCGAATCGTGTGCTCGTCCAGCGCCTGCTGGGCGAGGTCGAGGTCGGCCCTGTCGATCGCGTGCTTCTCCTCGGCCTCCTGAGACGAGGCCAGCGCGACCTTGTACTCGCCGAGGTGCTTGGCGACCTCTTCCGCGGCGACCATGTCCTGTCGCCGCTTGTTGAGGATCTGGTCACGCGCACAGACGGCGGTGGCGACCTCGACCTCGGCCTTGGCCTTCTCCTGGGGGCCGTTGGCCTCGACCTGCCGCTTCGCCTTCTCGACGGTCAGCTCGGCGGATCGCCGGTGGAGGAAGCCAATCTCGCCGCCCCGCTTCACCGGCATCCCGGCCTTCAACTCCATCTTCTCCAGCACTCCCTCTCGGAGCGCCGCCACGTCCGACTCCTCCAGCCAGTTGACGTGCGCCAGCTCGGGGAGCACCAACCGCTGATATCCTGCGCCCGGCTCGTCGGCCGCCGAGCCGCCCACCTGAGCTGTCGCCGCGGCCCCTGCCACCATCATCAAGAGCGCCCCGGCCGAGAGGCCCGCGAGCGAATTTCTCTTTATGTTCGCCTGCGTCTTCGTCTTCATCTCTGTCTTCCTCGCCTGGGGCTCCGGTGTTTCGTTACTCGTCATTTGTAATTGGTAATTTGTTATTGGTAATTGCTAATTGGTTCTTTGTGATAGGTCGCTGGTCGTCGCCTGGGTTGCTGTGCGAGTGTCAGGACCGCGTCTGACCAGAAACCAATTACAAATTACAAATTACCAATTACAAAAAAGCATCATTGCAAGAACGGCCAGCGGAACAGGATCGACTCGTAGATCACCTGGATCGGCTTGCGGAGCAGGTAATAGGCGAGGTTGGTCGAGCCGCAGTTCACCCGGGCGCGGACCTCGGCGCCGGGGCGAGGTTCTTTGATCTTGTTTCGCCGGAGGTAGTCCTGCAACTCCTCGTCCGGGATGCCGACGGTCACCTTGACGACGTGTCGGTTCTTGTACTGCTCGCTCTCGGCGACGTTCTCGGCGCTGGGGGCGACCTTGCGGACGAAGCCGTTATAGCGGTGCTCGGGGTCGGTCATGGTGACGAAGTAGGAGGAGAGGGTCTCACCTTCCTTCTTGCGGCCGGCCTGGATGTCCTCCTCAAGCTTGCGCTTCGCGGCGAGGATCGGGCCCATGTCGTCGTCGGGAACCTCGACCTCGAGCAGCCATTCGCCATTGGTCGCGGCGATCGCCAGCAGCTCGGTCCCGACGTCGACCGGGCGGCCGAACAGGTTCTTCTTTGCCTCCCAGGTGGTGACGATCCCATCTTGCGGCGAGCGGATGGTGAGCGACTCCATCTGCTCCTCGATAATCTCAATCCGCTGCCGGGCGCTCTTCTCGGTAAGCCGGGCCTCGTAGAGCTGGCCCTGCAGAACCTCGGGGCTGTCGGCGCCCTGGCCGGACTGATGCTGATTGGCCTGCTGCAACTGCGCCTGGATCGTCTTGGCCTGGGTCGCAGCCTTCCCCTCGTCGAGCTGGAGGGTCCGAAGCTCCTTGATGAGTTCCTCGCTCTCCAGCCGAAGCAGCACGTCCCCCTTCTTGACGTGGTCGCCGTGGTCGACCAGCACCTCGCGCACCTTCGACCCGATGACCGGCGGTGAGTAGATCTTGCACCGTTCTTCGGGGAGGAGCGAGCCGTGCCCCTCGATCGTCAGCGTGCAGGGGATGAAGGCCATCGCCAGGACGAAGACCACGACC
The DNA here is from genome assembly GCA_027451455.1 of Planctomycetales bacterium. Taxonomy (GTDB): domain Bacteria; phylum Planctomycetota; class Planctomycetia; order Isosphaerales; family Isosphaeraceae; genus JAKAUH01. Next base: position 2,221 of record DAIDJI010000117.1, read on the forward strand.
GCGGCCAGCACCGCGGCAATCTTCGCGAGCGTCCTCCCGCGGAACATCCGCCAGGGAGAGCCCATCGCCTTGAGGACAGGCTTCAGGAAGATCTTGTGGTGTTCCTGCGCGTTCCAGAGGGCTGTCGACGAGTGTCGCGCCACGACCTCGGTCCGGGCGTGCATGTCGGTCGGCGCCAGTTCGTCGCCGATCTGCTCGGCGACCAGGCAGCCGAACGGAACCTTCTCGCGGTTCTGCTTCTCGTCGCCGTCGGCCTGGATCGTGTCCGGCTTGTGCAGCAGCGTGACAATCACCACCTTCGAGCCCGACTCGTCGACGTACATCTCCAGCGCGTCGCGAAGATCGGGGGCAAAGCCATCGGTGCTCCCGGTGTAAACCAGGTCCTCGCCCGACCGAATCACGGCCTTGCAGAGCCGGGTCAGCTCGCGCACCAGGTTCGACCGCTGCTCGACGATCTCCTGCCCGCTGACCGCCTCGACCATCGTCCGGCCCGAGATCTTCAGGGCGACGCTCAGCCGGTCGCAGCCGACCAGCCGCTTCCCGTCGTTGACGACGGCATACGACGCTTCCTTCAGATCGAGCGAGCCGTGGACCTGGTGCGTGAACCCCTCAAGCTGGTTCCACAACCGCTGCTGCGACATCATCTGCCGCATCTGGCGGTTCTTCAAATACGTCGCCGCAAGGTCGCACAGGTCGCTCACGAACCGGAGGGTGCTCTTCTGCTGCGCCGCACGTCGCGTCGGATCCATCAGGATCTCGAGCAGCCCGACGACCTGCTTGTCCACGGTCAGGGGGGCCAGGATCAACGCGAACTCGGTCGGGTTGAATGCCTGCGGCATCCCCTCGATCACGGCGCCCGGCGGAATAATCTGCGCCTGCGACGCCTGAAGCATGCATCCCAGAAGAGCGTCGTGCGGCGCCGTCTGGACGCGACCGTCCATCAGCCCCGTCGCGCCGAACTCGACCTGGTATTGCAGCCGAAGCCCGCCCCGGCCGTCCAGCAGCCAGAACGCGCCGCCGGTCGCAGCCACCGCCGCCACCGACCGGTTCAGGAACTCGACGTAGAACTCCCCAGGCTGAATGTCCGATTCCGCCAGATCGGCGATCTCGGCCACCAGCTTGCGGATCTGGTTCTTCGTCTGCTCCAGTAGCCCAGGATCAATGGTCTCTTCCATTTCCACCCGCTCCCGGTGCCAAGGCCGGAAGAAAAAGACTCAGTTCGCGCCGGACAGGACCTCCGGACATCCCCAACGGGACAACCATCCCTTCCACCTTCCCGTCCCTTTTTTTTCGGACCCGTCCGGTGAGCCCTCATCCTCCATCATTCGGAGAAAATGGGAGAATTGGGCTATTTGGGTGAGATTTGGCGTGGTGTGAGAGAGTCCGCTCCGGGTGTTGCGCCACTGGCTGCTCTCTCGGGTCTGGCCGTGTTCGGCCCGTGCATGCCATAATAACTTGACCGTGGCCGGAGTCAGACACCGGCCGCAGGGTCTTCATTCATTTGTCGTGCGGGTGTGGCGGGGAGCGTTCGTCCGATGATCAGGAATGGATCGAGGATCGCGTCGCTGTGGTGCCGGGTTGTCCCGGCCGGTCTACTGGGCTGGATGCTGATCGGTTGCGACACGCCGCCGGACATCCAGCCGATCGCGCCCCCGGGAGCGCCGGTTCTCCGCAAGGATCCGGCGGCGGAACCGCCCCAGGCTCTCGGCGAGATGCCAACCTCCACGAAAACTCCCGCGGAGCCCGGCAAGGAGTCGCCCCCGCCGCCGGCGCCGCCGACCGCCAAGGGAGAGACGAAGACCACTCCCGCCGGCGTGAAGTACGAGACGCTCAAGGAAGGGACCGGTCCCGAGCTGAAGGCCGGGCAGGTCGGCGCGTTCCTCTATGTCGGCAAGCTTCAGGACGGCACCGTCTTCGACACCAACCGCCAGGCCGACGCGCAGCCCTTCAAGGTCGACCCGACCAGCGGGATGGTCATCAAGGGATGGGCACAGGCCCTTCCCGGCATGAAGGTCGGCGAGGTCCGCAAGCTGACGATCCCGCCCGACCAGGGTTACGGTTCCGCAGGCTTCGGCACCAAGATCCCCCCCGGTGCCACGCTCACCTTCGAGGTCGAGCTGACCAGCATTGTCGGCCCCTGATCGCTCCCATCGACCCTGATCCTTCGCATCTCCCGGCGCCTCCCTTTGGACTCGACGAAAGGAGTGAAGCACCCGCATGGCGAAAGCGGCGACAACGGCGGCCACCCCCAGTTTCTCCACGATCAAGTACCGAGTGGTCAACACCCTGGGCACCGGCGCCGGCAGTACCATTCTGCTCATCAGCGACAAGAACTCGGGCGGCAAACGCTACGCGCTGAAGACCGTCCGCAAGCAGGACCCTGAGGACGAGGTCTATGTCCAGCAGGCTCTCACCGAGTTCGAGGCCGCCAAGAAGCTCAACCATCCGGCCATCGCCCGAATCTACGACTGCCGGGTTCGCAAGTCCTGGTTCAGGGTCAAGGGCGTCGACCTGTTGATGGAATACGTCGACGGCAAGGCCCTCGACGAGATCGAGGCCCCCGAACTCGGCCAGCTCGTCCTGATCTTCGCTCAGGTCGCCTCGGCGATGGCCCACATGCACCGCCGTGGCGTCTACCACGGCGACCTCAAGCCGTCGAACATCATGCTCGCCAAGAACGGCCAGGTAAAGTTGATCGACTTCGGCACCGCCTGGGTCCGCGGCCAGAACAAGGCACGCATCCAGGGCACCCCGCAGTACATCGCCCCCGAGCAGGCCACCGAGAAGATCGTTAACGACCGAACCGATGTTTATAACCTCGGCGCGACGATGTATCGTATGTTCACGGGCCGATTCCCTCAGCAGGCCATTCCCAAGGCCGGCGAGGAACGCAAGCTCGTTCCTCCAATCAAGATCAACACCCGAATTCCCGGGACGCTCAACGAGACCATCGTCTCCTGCCTGAGTATCGATCCGAACCACCGCCCCGCCGGCATGTTCGAGATCCGCGACCAGTTGAATGGTGTCGCTCGTCACCTCGGCCTCGCCGAGGTCGACCTCCGCGGTGCCGACGAGGAAGAGTGAGCGGCTGGTCGCTCTCCCTCATCCAAACCCGGACCCCCGATCCCAGGCCGCAATGGTCCTCCAGGAATCGGGGATCCGGGAGTATCTCCTCTCGGAAATCCGGAATCCCAAATCCGGGTCCAGAAGATCCATACAACCTGTCTCTTCGGTGTAATCCTCTTCTTTTCTCGCGGATCGCCGATCGCGCCGACCTTTTCTTTTTGCCCGGCGGCGCATAAATTGCTCAATATGACAGTCGGTGGTGATTCGAGGTCCAATGCACAGGATCGGGCAATCGAGGTCTGCCGATCGCCTGGATCGCCATCAACCGAGCATGTCTCCTCGAATTGCGACTCGAGCACTTCCATCGCAGGTCGTCGAAGAGTGCTCGTCGGTGGCCTTTGAAGGAGTGATCCCATGAACGCGAGGATTCTCGCCGGCGCACTGGCGATCGCGACGGTCTGGGCGGTCGCGCCCGGAGCAACGGCCGGCGGAACCTTTAGCACCGCCCTTCAGAGCCAGTCGATCGCGATGACACCCGTGAGCGGTGGGTCGGGCATGCCTGTGCTGGGGAGCCCACTGGCGTTCTCGAAGTTTGACCCGACCCTGGGGAACCTGGAAGGGGTTGCCCTCTCGTTCACGGCGACGATCCGGAACGACTTCATCCTGGCTTTCGCGTCGACTCCGACGCCGACCGCGATCTACGTGGCGACGACCGAGGCCGCTGATCCGGGCGTGCTGGCGAATCCCACTTTGGCGCAGCAGCTTGCCGATGGTCCTTCGATCGAGCTGGGCGGCCCGGCCGGCTCGACGCTCTTCGGCGGGCCGGCCACCACCATGCCGGTCGATGTTGTCTCGGTAACGGCCTCGTCGGGCACGTATTCATCGATGGACGCGATTACCGACCCGCATTACCTCGCTCCCGACCAGGCGACCTTTACCCTCGCGCAGACCATCAACACCGCAAATCCCGCACTGCTCGCGGCGTTCGTCGGCCCTGGGACGATCGATCTGCCGGTTCTGGCCGTAGCGCATTCGAGTTTCTACTCGAACAGCGGCAACGGCGGCGGAGCCGTGCTGACCGACGCCGGCGCGACGGTGACGATCCAGTATCTCTACACGCCGAAATTCAGCGCCTTCGTGGTCCCCGAACCGTCGGGGCTTCTCCTGCTCGGCCTGGGAATCTCCCTCCTTGCGGGGCCTGGCCTCATGGCCCGGCGGCGGGCCCGGGCGGCGGGTCGCGACGGATTGGTCTAACGTAAGGAAAGGATCGATTCGATCCTGGGAAAGATCCACATCCCGTCTCATGCTCGAAAGCGCGCACGCCGATCTCTGGAAGTGGCGGATCTGGGAAGATGACAGGTGATCGGCAGGGTCGGCGAGCAATCGCGCCGACTCGTCGGCAGATCGGTGGGGATGGCTGGCCGAAGGGTCGGCGACGGGATGCAGGTGGGTCCCCGCCCAGGTAGGGGAAATCGACCCGCCGCTCGCTCGGCGGAGCCGTGGGAGCCGCTTTCCTCCAGGGAATCGGGCCCCGCGCCTCCGCGCGCCGGGGCCGGCACGACGCGGGGGTCATCGATGTTGCGCACCTCGAAGTGGTGGTCATGGATGGGGGCCATCCGATCCGTCAGGCGTCTGCGTCGCCGGGCGGTTGCGCCGGCGATCGAGGCGATGGAGTCCATCGCGCTGATGAGCGTCGTGACGCCGAGGCCGGCTGCCGCGCGCGCCGATGTTCTCCGTCACCACCACCGCGAGGCCCCGATCGTCTCGACACCCCCGGCGGTCGCTCCGGCCGCCTCCGATTTTGCATCGGCGACGCAGTCGCTCCCGGTGCAGACCTTGACCTTGCCGGCGACTCTGACCAATTTCCAGAACCTGCCGCTCTCGCCCTCACTGACGCTTTTCAACCCGGCGCTCGGGACACTGACCTCGGTCACGGTCACGCAGTCGGTGACGTTTCTGAGCGACATCTCGGCGCAGAATCTCGACCCGAACGTCTCGGCGACGATCACGGCGACGCTCTCGGGGAGCGACCAGATCAACGGTCTGAGCCAGACGATCCAGGGTCCGAGCCGATCGGTTTCCAGCCAGCCGATCACGGCCGGGCCGTTCGGCTCCTCGAATGACACGGTGGTTTTCCCGCAGCTCCAGCTCGAGCAATCCTCGACGACCACCTACACCGACCCCGCTGACCTTGGCTTCTACACGGCGACTTCGGGGCGGTCGTCCATCGCCCCCACGTTGACCGCGAACGGCCAGGGCTTCTCGACATCTTCCTCCTCGAACCTGCTGCGCAACAACACGACGACGGCCTCGGCAACCGTGGCGGTCACCTATACGTACACCCCGGCGGCGATCGCTTGCCCGACGGCCGGCAAGATCGGCCGGATCGGCGTTCATCAGCAAAGGACGCTCTTGATCGTCCCGTTCCAGGGCGTGGTCGACCCGACCCGGGCCGCCGACCAGGCCAATTACCTGGTGATCACTCGCGACGGCCGACGGATCCCGATCGTCTCGGCGACCTACGACCCATCTGCCAACTCGGTGACACTTCGCCCTTCGATCCGCCTCAACGTTCATTACCATGACACGCTGAGGATGACCCTTCCCTGTGCGAATGGGGATACGGATGTGGTCAATGAGCGATTCGGATCGAAGTATTCGCTGATTGGATTCCACGATCACCAGGGGAAATTCGTCCCGGTCCGCAACGGCCACATCGTGCATTTCGCTGGCCGATCGGCGACCCGGCATCCCCGATCCTCGTAGCGGGGCTGGTCCCGGTGCGGGATGGGGCGCGAGTTATGACGTCCCGTCCCGCGGTTCGGTTCAGCGCCGGGACCGATCGATCGCTCTCGTCCGCCATTTCCGACGTCTCGGCAGGCCGGTGTAGACGGCAAGCGTTCCCAGGTTGGTCACCACCACGCTGGAAAGACTGGTGAAGCCCAGGAAGAACGCGCCGGCAATGCAGAAGAGGTTGGGAATCAGCACAAATTGATTCACAGAACGAAGGCAGGCGAGATGCTCGCGTGACCGCTCTCGGAGTCCGGGGATCCATGCCAGGTCGGGCCGAAGGACCAGCACGGCAGAGGGATCGTGCGCCGGGTCGGGCTCGTCGAAGCCAATCGAAATGGCGACGTCGGCGGCGCGGGCGGCCTCGGGATCGCGCCGGCCGTTGCCAACGTACGCGACCTTCAGCCCACGACGCCGGCAGGCGCGCACCGCCTCGACCTTGCCCGAGGCGTCGAGGCCGGCGAGGTGGAAGTCGACCCCGAGCGTTCTGGCGAGGGGTTCGACCTCGGCTTCGGTGCGGTCCGAGAGGAGCCCGATGGCGATTGGTCCGTGGTTGCGGAGGGCGTGCAGGGCCTCGGCGGCTCTTGGGCGAGCCGATCGGCCGAAGGCGATCCGACCGACCGTGCGGCCGTTGGCGGAGACCTCCAGCGCAGGGGGCGGTTCGCCGTTCCGAGTCGCCGCCGCGCTCGCGGGGCGATCGCGAAAGGTCAACCGAAGGCCGCCGTCCTCAACGGCAATCTCGGGGCCGCGGTAGTCGGCTCTGGGCTGCCGACGAACGATGATCCGACGCGAGGCACAGGCGGCACCCAGTGCCGGCGCGCGGTCGTCGGCCAGCCCGGCGAACGCCGAGGCCGCCAATCGGAGCAGGTCGTCCTCGGCGACGCCGTCGAGCGGCTCGACGGAGCGCACTTCCAGCCCCTCGCGCCCGAGCGCGGGGACGAGGTCGAAGAGAAAGACGTCGGCCTCGGCGATCCGGCGGAAAGCGGAAGGGTCGCGGACGACCACTCCCTCGCGCGCCGATTCGCCGAGGTCGCGGAGGGATTCCAGCGAGACGCCCAATCCTGGGCCGGTCGCGTAGTCGGGGCGGAGGATGGCGCCGGCGGCGGCCAGGTCGCCGACCGCCAGGCCCAGCCCGGCGACGGCGAGCGTCGGGACGACGGCCTTCCGGCCGATTTCCTCGCCGTGGGCATTCAGGGCGAACTGGGCCGGCGGCGGGGCGGCGGCGGCCAGCTCGCGGCCGAGCCGGAGCGCCCGGCTGGTGCCCCCCTGCCCCGAGACCTCGACGAAGAGCCGTCCCTGCCGCGCAAACGAGCCGGCGTGGATCGGGTCGCCGGCCTCCTTCCGCGAGAGGCCCGCCACTCCACAGACCAGCCGCTCGTCAACCACCGCGAAGCCGCCGGCCAGCCAGCCGTCGGCCGGGACCATCTGCCCCTCCTCGACCACGATCCGGTCTCCCGGCCGGAGTCGCTCGGCGAGAACCTCGACCTCGGCGTCCGCGACGCAGAGCCGGGCGAACCGCGAGCGCTGGGTCATCGACGGCAATAACTCGCGGCGCAGTCGCTGCCGCGCCAGCCGGTGCTGATGCCGCCAGAACTGGTAGGTCCAGGCCATCAGCGCGGCCGCCAGGAATTGCCCCGAAAGCAGCGTTCCCATCAGGATCGTCGCGAAGAGCGTCGGCAGCCCGAGCCGCCGCGATCGCGCCTCCCGCCAAGCCTCGCGCAGGGTCTTCCGGCTGTTGAAAACCAGGAGCAAGGCCGTCGGCGGCAGGAGCGCCGGCACCGCCAGCTCGCCCGCCGCAGCCAGTACGAGCGTCCCGTTCGCGATCGTGAATGGCACCGGCGGGATCGCCAGATCGTCCGGCGCCCCGACGTTCGCGGCCGTCGGCGCCGTCCATTCCTCGAGGATCCGGAGCAACTGCCGCTCGGCGATGGCCGAGGGGTCGTACCGAATGAGAAGCCCCGCCGTGAGCGGACGGGCGTGCGCTGCAATCACACCGTGAGTGGAGGCAATCTCCTCCTCGATCCGGTGCGCTCGCCCGGGGTCGCGGATCGCCTCATGGCGGACCCGAAGGCGCCCCGGGATCGCGCTCGCGATTTGCCAGGCCGGTGCCGACGATCGATCAGAGGTCGAGCTCATCGGCGATCTCCTCGATGAACCGGATCGCCCGTCGGCGATTCCCCTCGGTCACGAGCATCCGCGTGGCCATCGAGAGCTTCGCGTGGATCGCCAGCCGCCCCGGCGCAAAGACGGCCGAGAGCGGCAGCAGGCTCGACTGGAACTGCAAGACGGGCTCGGCCGAGTGCCATCCAAACCCGGCCTGGAACGGGAGCTGGTCGCTCCGACGCTCGGCCGCATCGAGGATCGCCCGCTTCAGCCCGTCGTCGATCTGTCGTTTCAATGGGCGTTCGTACAGGCATTCGCCGAGGTGGTCGAATCGGATGGGCGGGGCCTCGGGGATCGTCGGCTCCGTCTCGATCTCGATGGCCGACGGGTCGGGCGGATTTGTGTGGAGGACGATCGGCGCCTCCGCGGTCATCGCGTCTCGAACGGCCTCCGGATCATCGACATCCACCTCGACCTCGGTCAGCGCGACCTCGGCCAGCATGATTTCCAGACTCTCGTCCCGGGCTCCTGCCTCCTGGTTCGCCAGTCCCTCGGCG
>DAIDJI010000118.1 GCA_027451455.1 Planctomycetales bacterium
CGGGCCGTCGGGCTGATCCGCCTCACTGGCGATGGCCGGGCTCGACTGGTAGGCCGACGACTCCGCGATTTGCCCGATCAGTCTCATCAGGTCGTAATTGTGGTCGACAAGGTCCCTCGCCAGGTAATCGAGCAGGTCGGGACTCCAGGGCTCGTTGGCCATCACATCGACCGGATGGACGATCCCGCGGCCCATCAGCCGATGCCAGACCCGATTGACGATCGTCCTGGGGAACCAGCCGTTATCGGGGTGGGTGACCATCCCGGCCAGCTTCTCCAGGCGACGCTCCTGGGGCCAGGCTGGGTCGATCGAGCCCAGTTCGGGCCAGAGGAACTTCGGCGTGGCGATTCGTCCGGTCAACTTGTCGCACCGGGCGATCTCCAGCGGAGACTCGGCGATCACCGCGGCCAGGCCGTAAGCGTCGTCCAGCTTCCATCGGTCGATGAAGCTGTCGTGGCACGACGCACATTTCATGTTGATCCCGAAAAAGACCTGCGAGACGTTCTGTGAGAACTGGATCTCGCGGACCTGGCTGGCGTTGACCCGGCCGCGCCACTTGATCCCCTTGATGAACCCTTCCGACTCGGGCGTCGGGCTGATCAGCTCGCGGACGAACTGATCGTACGGCTTGTTGTCGATCAGCGATTGATAGAGCCAGGCGGAGATCTGCTTGCGGCCTCCGTCGATGTAGCCCGTGCCCTTGTAGTCGTTGCGGAGCAGATCGTTCCAGAAGGTCAGCCAGTGGTCGGCGTAGGCCCGTTGGTCGTCCAGGACGCGCCTGATGAGCCGGGCTCGCTTGCCGGTCGACTCATCCTTCACGAAGGCTTCCAGCTCGCCGGGCGGCGGTAGCAGGCCGATCAGGTCGAGGAAGAGCCGGCGGGCGAAACCGGCGTCGTCGATTGGCCTGGGGTGGGGGATCTTGTGGGCGTCGAGGTAGGAGTCCACCAGCCGGTCGATCGGGTGGTCGCGGCCGTCGCGGGCGGCGGGAAGCACAGGTCGCCGGAGCTTCAGCGGGGCGATGTATCGCGAGGCCTTGAAGCTGAACCCCGGCTCCCAGGACGCGCCGCTGTCGATCCAGGCGCGGAGCCTTTCGATTTCGGAGGCGGTGAGCCTTGGCCCCTTCTGCGGCATCCGAAAGTCAGGCTCGTTGGAGAGGACGCGCTCGATCAGTTCGCTCTGGGCCGACTTGCCCAGGACCACCGACTCCGACTTGAGCATGGCCTCGCGGGTGTCGAGTGAGAAGGAGCCCTTGTACTTGCCGTCGGTGTGGCAACTCGCGCAATGGTCCCGGATGATCGGAGCGATCTCGTGTGCGAAGTCGACGGGACGGGGTCGGTCGCCCGCCCGGGCGAGGCTCGCGCCTGCCAGCCATCCGATCGCCGCGAGGGCCAGGCCCGCGAACGGCCGTTTTGCGGCGGTCTTATGAGTACGGCGGCCGTATCCTCTATCCATCGGCATCCTCCGCAAGGGGTCCGCGGCCCGCCGCCGGGGCCTTGCCGACGGGCCGCGGCGGATCAGTCCGTCAAGTCGAAATCGAAGGTGTTGGACCCGGGCTTGACCGTGCTCTTCAGGCCCGACTTCTTTGGGTCCTCGTACTTCTCGGGGATCGTCCGCTCGACCTTCACGGGCGTCTTTGGAGTATAATCGAGAATCTCCTCCTCATGCGAGAAGATGGAAACCTCGTAATCGCCGACCTCGGCGCCGTCGCCGGGGTTCTCGGTCTGTAACTTGTAGGCTCCGGTCTGGTCAATCATGCCCGTGGCGTTCCGCTGGCCCGGCTTCGTGGCCACGAACGAGACGGTCCCCTTGGTGACCGGCTTGCCCTTGTAGGTCACCTTCCCCGAGACGGACGCCATCTCCGGCCCTCCGGCGTCCCCGCAGCCCATCGGCAAGAGCAGGGCGAGTCCGAGAAAGGGCGCAAGGAAGCTCCGCCGGCGATCGACGCCGGCACGGTTTTGCGATCGCATCGCTGAATTCTCCGCTAGGTGTTCGACGAACGAGTCGCGCCGTGATAACCCGGCGCGACTCGCGCAGCAGATCCTGTCTCATCCCGGGAGGCTCGCCCCTCCCGATCAGTACGAGTCGGACGAGATCACCTCGCCGATGGCACGCGTGCTGAGAGCCTGATACGTGAACATGTTGATCGAGTTCTTGATGAACTTCACCGAGCCGTCGCAGAAGGCGAAGTTGGCACCGCCGGGGTGCATGCTCCGGAAGCTGTACCAGTGGAACCAGGTGCCCACGTCGCTCCCGCCTGTCTTGACATTGATGCTGCCCTGGCCGGGCACGATTTTCACGTTCGGCGCCAGGTAGTTGAGTGGGATCGCGGTCGAGCCGACCGTGGCGTTGGCCTCGCACCACTCGTTCCACATGGTCACTCCCATGATCTGCTCGCCGGCCAGGAAGGTGTTGGAGGTCCCGTCGGTAATCCCCTGGATGCCGACGCCCCAGTCCTGCCGCCAGAAGATACCGGTGCCGGTGGAGTTGGAGGGTGGCTGGGTGGGGGTTGCCGGATCGCCGAGCTGCGACCCCCGGCAGTAATACCCCTGCGAGGCGCAGAAAATCTGAGTACCCGCGGGGGCACCGCACGCCAGGCAATTGTCGCCGACGCTCCCGACATACGAGGTCCCCGCCGCCTGCTGGCCGATCACCTCGTCCGAGTTGACCGCGTCAACGGCCGGGCTCGGGTCCGACGGGCAGAGGAGCCCATTGATCACCGTCATGCGAACGGTCGAGTTCTGCTGGCCCAGTCCCTGCTTCCAGTTGCAGATCTGGTAGGTCCCCCACATGAAGCTAAAGTTAATATTGTTGTAGAGCGGTTGCTGTTCCATCGTGGGAAGGACGAACACGATCCAGCTCGAATTGTTCCAGTAGTAGGTGTTCGTGGCGTAGCAGGGGTGCAGGTAGAGGTTCGACGGGAACTGGTTGGCGATCTGGTGGTAGTTGTGGCAGGCCAACCCCAGTTGCTTGAGGTTGTTGACGCACTGGGCGCGGCGAGCGGCCTCGCGGGCCGCCTGGACCGCGGGTAGCAGCAGGGCGATCAGGACCGCGATGATCGCGATCACCACTAGCAGCTCGATCAGGGTGAAGCCTCGATGTTTTCTCGGCACCAGCATGATGAGAAACTCCCACACGAAAGAAGGCGATGTGGAGAATTGGAAGCCTCAACGTATCTGCGACATGTTGGCCCGTCAAGGCACTAGAAACCGGGAAAGAATTCGGATTTTGCGGGCCTGGGATGGCCGAATGCGATCAGCCGGACATTGCGGTACTGCCCCGTTTTCGATCGGCCGGAGCCATGCTAGGATGATCCCGTTGAGTGCTTCGCCGTCGGAAGGAATCGGAGGGGTTGCAGGCCGATGCCAGCCGTCGTCTCGTGTCAGTGCGGGGCTCGCGTACGGGTTCCCGACGCCCCGGCCGCGGTGGCCGCCCGGTGTCCGAGGTGCAAGGCGGATCTGCCCCTTCCGGGCGTCGGGTCGATCGTTGCCTCGGATCTCTCGGCAACGGTTGGGGTTGGTGCCATCTGCCCGATCTGCCAGACGACCATCGGGGCTGGCGAGCCGGTTCTTACGTGCCCGCTCTGCGAGCAGGTTCACCACCGAGAGTGCTGGGACGATGTCGGCGGCTGCGCGACCTACGGCTGCGAGAACGCTCCGAAGGCTGAGAAGGCGGCACCCGCCGAGGTCCCGCTCTCGGCCTGGGGCGACACCAAGAAATGCCCGGCCTGTGGCGAGTCGATCAAGGCCATCGCTCTCCGGTGCCGATATTGCGGGACGGATTTCGACACGGTCGATCCCCTCAGCCTGAAGGATCTCCGTCGCAAGGTCGACCGCGAGGAGCGGCTCCAGGCGACCCGGGCGACCGTGGTCACGATCTTCGTCCTGAGCATCCTGGGGTGCCCGGCGCCGGTGATGATGTTCGTCGCGCCGCTCTTCGTGATCCCGAAAAGGGAGACGATTGCGAGGGCCGGGCCGATCTACGCGGTCATGGGGTATTCCGCGATCGGGATTTCGGTCTTATATTCAATCCTGATCCTGGGCGTGATGCTGTTCTCGCGATGACCGGTCGCGAGCGATCGGAGGGAGGGGCCCTTGGGCGCGTCGAAGGGCAGATCGGTGGCAGCCTCGGAGCGCGAGGCGGGCCTGGGCTGCCCCCACTGCGGCGCCGAGGTTGGACTTGGAGAGGCGGCCGTCGTCTGCCGGTCGTGCGGGACGGTGCATCACGAACCGTGCTGGGAAGCGCACGACGGCTGCGGGTCGTATCAGTGTGCTCCAGCGCGTCGAGCGGTCCTCGAATCCGACGAAGTCGGGCCGGTCCTCCGGATCACGGCGAACGAGATCGACCGTGCGATTCCCCTGGCAGCAGGCGGGTTGCCGCATCGCATGGCCCGGAACGGCCCCCCGCCGTGTCCCGCTGAGTCTCGCCGGGTCCCGATGAGCCGGCTCGCGATCGCCTCGCTGGTCTGTGGGATCGCCGGCATCCCGCTCTTCGGTCTATTGACGGGTGTGGTCGCGGTGCTGCTGGGCGTCCTGGCCCTCGGCGCGATCCAGTCGGGAGCCCGCCGAGGGCTTGGGCTGGCCGTTCCGGGACTCCTGCTCGGGGTGGTCGACGTCGGCCTCTGGGCGATCCTGCTGTCGACGATCTCGCTGCCCGCGATGGTCAGCGAGCCGATGATGGGTGGCCCACCAGAGATCGAGTCGATTCGCGAACTCGATGCGCCGCTCCAGCGGGCGATGCGGGCGAACGTCCTGATCGAGCGTCGGGAGGGGATGGCGCTGCTGGGAGGTCGAGCGATCGGGTCGGGCGTGATCCTCCGGATCGATCGCGGCGAGGCGCTGATCGTCACCAATCGCCACGTCGTTGACTCGAAGTTCCCGTCCGCAAACGACGGTACGCCGGGCCAGCTCACACGGCTCGATCCGATGACGGTCCGTATGCTCGGCCAGCCCGAGACAACCGGGCATGTTGTCTGGATGGCCCCCGGCGAGATCGACCTGGCGCTGGTCCGATGCCCGGCGCCGGCGTCGACGTTCGCGCAGTCGGCGTCCTGGGCCGTTGGCCGGGCGATGCGGGTGGGCGAGCGGGTCTTCGCGATCGGCAATCCGCATCACCTCGGATGGACGCATACCCAGGGCGTCATCTCGCAGTTCCGGTCGCGGGATTACGACGGCCGTCGTGTCCGTGTGATCCAGACCCAGGCCGCCATCAACCCCGGGAACAGCGGCGGCGGACTCTACGACGAGCAAGGGTACTGCCTGGGGATCAACACCTGGACGGCCGACAAGAGTATCTCCGAGGGGATTGGCTTCGCGATCGCGCTCGATACCCTCGATGAACTCGCGCCGACGCCACTGCGCGAGGCTGGCTCCGGAGTTTCGCCGAAGGGGGCCGCATCGCCATGAGCACCGTCCGATTGAAGAGGCTCCAGGCCGATTACGAGAAGCTGCGAGACTACGTCAGCCGGCATCCCCGGTTGCAGTTGATTCAGGCTGACGGGATGCCACCGGAGCGCTACCAGCTTGAGTATCGCATCCGGAGTTTGCGTCAGGCCGGCGACGACCTGAAGACGATCAAGAGCCACATGGTGGAGATCGCGCTGCCGCTGAGCTACCCGAAGATGGCGCCCCAGTGCCGGATGCTCACGCCGATCTTCCACCCGAACATTGCCCCGCACGCGATCTGCATCGGCGACCACTGGAGCCCGGGCGAGCCGCTCTGGTCGATCGTGGCCCGGATCGGCGAGATGATCGCATACCAAAGCTACAACACCAAGAGTCCGCTCAACGGCGAGGCGGCTCGATGGGTCGAGTCGCACGTCGACGACCTGCCGCTCGACCCGGTCAGCCTGATGCCCGAGGAGGACGGACCGCAAGCGACCGTTTCTCCACCGGTTCCTCGCCAGGCTCGCGTTGTGCCTCCGCCGATCGTGCCGACGCCTCCTCCGCTGATACCGGTGGAGGAAGTGGAGCGCCGGTTCGCCTGTCCCCACTGCGAAGCCCCCTCGCGATGGCGGCCGGAGCTGGCCGGGAAGCCGTTGCGATGTCCTCGATGCCGGAATGTCTTCCGATGCCCGACCTGAGCCCGGCTGTCCCTACCGACCGTCCCGAGACGTCCTGGCCGGCCCCGGCATGGTCGGTTGACGTCGAGGCCGAGGGGCCCGGCCCGCGCCGGCATCGTGAGGTGCTGGCGGCCTCGATCCTCGCGCTGGTGTTCGCGTTCGCGATGGTCGAGGTTCCGGGGGGACGCGTCGCGGTCCGCGGGCTCGGCGGCTATCCCTTGCCGGAGACCTGCGGAGCGCGGACCCTGTTCGGCGTTCGATGCCCTGGCTGCGGCCTCACGCGGTCGTTCATCCACCTGGCCGAGGGAGACTGGCGGGCCTCCTGGCGATCCCACCGGCTCGGCTGGCTGATCGCGGCCCTGGTGGCCTTCCAGATCCCTTACCGAATGCGGGCGATCCTTCAACCCGATCGCACCACCCTCCCCGCTCGATGGACCGGGACGATTGCATGGGCTGTGATCGCGCTTTTGCTGGCGAACTGGCTGGTGGAAGTTGTTGCGGGTCGGCTGACGTCGTTATAGTGTCGAGACCGTCACGGGCTCCGGGCCGGGATTGGTGTCCGTTGGGCACCCGGCCGGGGACGCCGCATGTCGAGCTGTGAGGGCGACGAGGATGTCCGGCTCCGCGTCCACCACCGAGATCAACCCCTTGCGCCAGGCCCTGCCGAGGACGCAGGCCCCCGAGCCCTCGGCCATCGTGCTCTTCGGGGCAACCGGCGATCTGGCCCATCGGAAGCTGGTCCCGGCGCTCTTCCGGCTGGCTCAGAGCGGGCACCTGCCCTCGGAATGCGCCATCGTCGGCTTTGCCCGTCGCGACTGGACCGATGACGACCTCCGCGCCGAGTATCGCAAGACGCTCGCGAAGGAGATCGGCGGCCCCGACTTCGACGCCCTCTGGGCACAGTTCGCTCCCCGGCTGGTCTTCTCGCCCGGGACCTTTGACGACCCCGGCTCGTTCCACCGGCTCAAGAACACGCTCGACGAGATCGACCGCACCCACAACACGCGGGGCAACCGCGTGTATTACCTCGCGGTCTCGCCCGAGTTCTTCTCGACCATCATCGAGCACCTGGGATCCGCCGATCTGATCTACCCGTGGCAGCAGTCGAGCCCCTGGAGCCGGGTCGTCATCGAGAAGCCCTTCGGGCACGACCTCGAAAGCGCCCGGGCGCTGAACCTCGACGTCTCGCACGTCCTCGACGAGAGCCAGGTCTACCGGATCGACCACTACCTCGGCAAGGAGACCGTCCAGAACATCCTGGCCCTCCGGTTCGGGAACACGATCTTCGAACCAACCTGGGATCGTCGATACGTTCACTCGGTGCAGGTGACGGTCGCCGAGGAAGTTGGGATGGCGGGCGGTCGGGGTGCCTACTACGACACCGCCGGCACGATCCGCGACATGGTTCAGAACCATATGATGCAGCTCCTCTGCCTCGTCGCGATGGAGCCGCCGGTGAACCTCTCGGCCGACGCCGTTCGCAACGAGAAGGTAAAGGTCCTCCAAGCTCTGCCGAAGTGGACGCCCGAGGACGTCCGCCGGAACGTGATCCGCGCCCAGTACACGGCCGGGTCAATCCACGGGGCCGAGGTCCCTGGCTACCGGCAGGAGAAGGGGGTCAACCCCGAGTCGACCACCGACAGCTATGTGGCGATCCGCCTCGAGCTGAACAACTGGCGGTGGGCCGGCGTCCCGTTCTTCCTCCGGACCGGCAAGCGGCTGCCGAAGCGGGCCACCGAGATCGCGATCCAGTTCCGCCGCCCGCCGACTCAGCTCTTCGAGCACGAGGGCGATGGGCACACCGAGGGGAATCAGCTTGTCCTCCGCATCCAGCCGAACGAGGGCGCCAGCCTGACGTTCGAGGCAAAGATCCCCGGTTCTCGACGTCGGTTGCAGGACGTCCGGATGGACTTCCGCTATGGGACCGCGTTCGCCGTCCCGCCGCCCGAGGCGTACGAGCGGCTGCTCCTGGATTCGATGCTCGGCGACCAGTCGTTGTACACCCGGACCGACGAGGTCGAGAGCGCCTGGCGGTTCATCACGCAGATCCTCGACGCCTGGAAGCTCCCCGGGATGCCGAGGCCGGATGAGTACGTCGCCGGGAGCTGGGGCCCCGAGTCGGCCGACGCCCTGATCGCCCGAGACGGGGCCCGATGGCGACGGCTCTAAGCGCCTGCCTTCCTCTCCTCGCTCCGACCAGTCCCGACGCCGAGCTCTCGAAGACGGAGACCGCACCGATGCCCGACGCGATGACCGACTCGTTCCTGGAAGGGCAGGGGATCCCGGTGGAGCTCGGCCGGGTCGAGACCGAGCTGACGAAGCTCTGGGGTCCGGCCGCCGAGCAGGCCGGCGGGCCGGAACTGGAGAACCCGCACGTCACCCGGATCGCCCTGGCAAACCTCGTCGTCGAGAGCCTCGATGCCGCCTGCGAGTCGCTCTCGTCGGTCCTGGAGACCGTCGTCACTCAGTTCCCCTGCCGGACGATCGTCCTGCGGGGCTCGGCCGACACGGGGCGCCGGATCGCTGCGGAGGTCTCGGCCGTCTGCCACTTGCCGGCCCCGGGGATGCCCCAGGTCTGCTCCGAGCGGATCGTACTGAGGGCCGGTCGCGAGGGGGTCGACCTGATCCCAGGCGCCGTCCTTCCGCTGCTTGAGGCTGAACTGCCGATGGTCCTCTGGTGGACCGGCGACCCCCGCAAACACGAGGCCCTCTTCCGCGACCTGGCCGGCGACTGCTCCCGGCTGGTCATCGACCTGCCCGACCCCTCGGCCGATGTCGGCGCCCTCCGCCTGGGGCTTGACCCGGCCGCCTGCCCGTTCAGCCGCGATGTTGCCTGGTTCGGCCTTCACCGATGGCGCGAGCTGGTCGCCTCGTTCTTCGACCCGCCCTGTCCCGCCGAGACCCTCGCCCGGATCGACTCGGTCCAGATCCAGGCGTTCGTCCCCTCCGCCGACCTTGGCCGAACGCCCCGGATCGCCGTCTGGCTGGCCTCCTGGCTCGCCGGTCAGCTCGGGTGGGAGCCGAAGGGGCGGCCCGAGGTGACAGGCTCGTTCGATCAGATGACCCTTCGGGCCACCTTTCAGGGGCCCAGGGCCGAGGTCGTCGTCCAGATCGCGACCCATTCCGACGCCTCCGGCCGGATCCCCGAGCCGAGGATCGTCGGGCTGGGGATCACCGGACGAGGCCCCGACGGCGGAGTCGAGCGGTTCCGCCTTGATCGGCCCTCGATCGATTCGACCGCGGTCCGGGTCGACGCCGAGAACGCCGAGTGCTGCCGGCTTCCCTGGCTCGTCGAGGCCCCCGAACTCGATCAGGCCCACCGGATCGCCGCGGCGCTCGAGTCATCTCGGATCGACCCGCCGTTCCACAATGCCCTGCCGATCGCCCTCTGGTTGATGGAGCAGGGGGGCTGAGTCCAGACGCTCAGAGAAAGACGCTGGTCACCCGGACGCCCAGGTCCGTGTCGATCAGGATCAGCTCGCCCCGGGCGACGAGCCGGCCGTTGGAGGTCAGCTCGACCGGGGCTCGGGAGTGCCGGCCCAGCTCGACGACATCGCCCGGCTTGAGGTCGGCCAGGCGAGAGAGGGTCAGGTTGACCCGCCCCAGCTCGACGGCCAGCGTCACCGGGACGTCGAGCGGCGAGGCATCGGGGGCGGTCGGGTTCGAGGCGCTCGGCTGGCTGCTCATCGGTCGGGTGTCCTTCGCGGGGACGAGGAGGGGATCACGCGGGCCCGGCTCGCGCTGGGGTCCGCATTCGAGACGAACCAGCCGCCCGCCGGAGTCGGCGACCGGCCGGGCCGGGATGAGGATGCGTCCGTCCGAACCGTCGAGGTCCACGACCAGGTCGATCGGGCCGTCCGGGCTGGCGGGCGTCCCGGAGAGTCGCGTCTCGGTGAGCGGGAGCACGCCACCGACCTTCAGCCGCTTCAGCCCCTGCGGCAGGGCGATCGTCCCGGCGACCGCCCGCCATGAGCCAGCCAGTTCACCCCACCTGGCCGATGAGCCCTCGGAGAGCGGTCGGTGCGATCCGAGGAGCGCTGGTGATCCAGTCCAGGGCCGCGCCATCGGTTCGGGGATCCAGAGCCGAACCGACCCCGAGACCGCCCCGATCCGGACGCCCCACCGGACCGTGATCAGAGCCCCCAGTCCGGTCGGATCGAACGGGTCGGGCCCCGCTCGGTCGAGTCGGATGCTCGTCGAGTCAAGGGCGTCGAGAACCCGGAGGATCAGGAACGTCCAGATGCCCCACTCAACCGGCGTCAACTGGTGCCGGGTCTCGCCGAAGTTGCGATCGTAGCCGAGCAGCCGGTCGACGACCGCGTGCGCCAGAGCGTTCTCGATCCCGATCGCCAGCCGAGTCCCGAGAGCCGGCGCGGTCAGATGCGCGATCATCCCAGGCCGATTCAGCCCCGACGCCCGCCAGAAGACCTCCGGCCGATCCACGACGACCGAGCCTCCGCAACCAACCTGCAACCACTCGAGAGCGGCAGGGAGCTGTCCGTCCCTCGTCCAGCCCGATAACCACCGCTCGACCCGAACCTGTCGCGCCGAGAACCGCGGCAGCCAGTCCAACGGACCCTCGGCCGCGTCCGGTCCCGGCGGCGGGTCGATCCGCGGATACATCTCTTCTGCCAGGTCGATCGTCGAGATCGTCTCT